>JAQGKG010000448.1 GCA_028290245.1 Devosia sp.
CGGCGGCAATGCGATGGACGCCGCCCTTGCCGCAGTGGCGGTGCAAAGCGTAGTCGAGCCTGCGATGACGGGGATCGGCGGGGACTGTTTCGCCATTATCGCACCGGCCGATGGCCGCCCGGTCACCGCCTTTAACGGCTCGGGCTGGGCACCAGCGGCAGCTTCCGCCGAGGCACTGCGTGCCCTCGGACTAACCAGTGTTCCGGAAACCTCGCCACATGCCGTCACTATTCCCGGCGCCATAGACGCCTGGTGCCAACTCTCCAACCGATATGGTCGCCTCGAACTCTCCCAGCTCTTTGCCCCTGCGATCGCAATGGCCGAGAACGGCTTCCCCGTCAGCGGCCGCGTGGCGCTGGATTGGACGCGTCATCGTGCCCGCGTCGAACACCATGGGCCAGCCGGGGCGCAATTCGTACCGGGCGGCAACACACCGCGTACCGGTGACCACTTTACCAATCCCGCCTTGGGCCAGACCGTGCGAGCGATAGCCAAAGACGGCCGGGACTGCTTTTACGAAGGGGCGGTCGCCGAGGACATTCTCGCTACGCTGCGGGCGCTTGGTGGCAAGCACGCCGCGGACGATTTCTCGGCCTATCGCGGCTTTGAGACGGCGCCGATCAGCGCCTCCTTCCGTGGCCACGATATCCTCGAATGCCCGCCCGACGGCCAGGGGCTGGCCGCGCTCGTGATCGCGCGCATCCTCGACGGCTTCGATCTATCCGATGACGTAGTCAGCGAGGCCGACCGCATCCACCTTCTCGCCGAGGCAAGCAAAGCCGCCTATCGACTGCGCGACACCCTGATCGCCGACCCGGCGCATATGACCGCAAGTGTCGATGCAATTCTGGCCGACGCCCACATTGCCGGGCTGCGCAGCAAGATCCGCCTCGACCGGGCGTCGGCTCCCGAAGTCTGGGATGGACCAATCCATCGTGACACGGTGTACCTCACCGTCGTCGATCGCGATCGCAACTGCGTCTCGCTAATCAATTCCATCTTTACCAGCTTCGGTGGCGGCATTTATGCTCCTAAAAGCGGCGTGTTACTGCAGAATCGCGGCAGTGGCTTCTCGCTGACGGCCGGGCATCCCAATGAACTGGCGCCGCGCAAGCGTCCGCTGCACACCATTATTCCGGGCCTGTTGATGAAAGACGGCGTGCCGGTAATGCCCTTCGGCGTCATGGGCGGTCATTTTCAGGTTACCGGCCACGCCCATTTTCTCAGTCACATGCTCGACCGCGGCTATGATCCGCAACGGGCCAACGAAGCGCCGCGCAGCTTTGCTTTTAACGGCACGGTGACGCTCGAACCAGCATTTGGCGGCGCAACACGCGCCGATCTGGCGGCGCGTGGTCATCGTACCGCTTGGGCAAGCGAGCCAATCGGCGGCTGCCAAGCTATTTTTATAGATCATGCGAGGGGCGTGCTGATCGGGGGATCGGATCACCGCAAGGACGGCATGGCGCTGGGCTACTGACATTTGGCCGAAGCGCATAGTCATTTGTCGTTATCGCCGCATCGACGAGCAACCGGTGTGAGTGGTCAGGATCACTCTCAGCGCGGCCTTGATACGCTGATCGTGCTCGAAGGCGATATCCATGCCGCCCGATCGGCAAGCAAGACGCATACATCGCGGGTCGATACTTTCAGGTCCGCTGGGCTACGGTAAGCTGGGCAGGTCGATAGCGGGGTGCGCATATCGAACGTCGGCTACCACGGCATGTTCTCGTCCACAAAAGCCTGGCTCGTCCGGCACCTCTGCGTCACACGGTACTTCGTTTTCAATCAGCCTTGGCTTAACCTGCAATGATCCAAACCGCCCTCCCGGTGGGATCAATTGCCTTACTGGGCTACCACTAGTCTCACGGTCTGCTTGTCCATTGCATGCTCAATGTCTCAATGCCTTCATTGTCCGCTTTCGGGCAACCCCGCCACGGCGCTCAACGGCTGAAATGGGGTCCATTGCTGACTGGCGAGAGAGGCGTGGATACCGAACCGGCAGGTTACGGCGACCACGTCGTGGAAACTGCCAAATGGGTTGCAGCCAAACCTCGTGCGAAACAAACGTGATCCAAGTTTGGCCGATTATCCCTGTGCAATGTGCTACAAGATTGTAGTCGCGGTCCATGCGCCCGACCTTCCGTACCGCATCGTATTTGACATTGACCCTGATGAGCGACTCGACATTCAGCAACGTCAAAAAGCCGCCAACGACATTCGCGATATCCTTGACGCATTGGCATGTGGTCATGGCCGCTGGAATTGGGAGGCAAGGGCATTCAGCTTGCCGAGCATCGAAGCGGCATAGGCCGCGTATGGGCCAATCCAGCGTTCGTGGATGGCCAGGATGGGCAGCGCGTCGAGGTGGTTCCAGCGTTCTCGTCCGCGCTTCTCGGCGACTACGAGGCCGGCCTCTTCTAGCACCTTGAGATGCTGCATGACGGTGCACCGGTCGATCTCGGGTAATCGGTCGCATAGCATGCCAGTGGTCAGAGGTTCCAATTTCAACAGGTCGCAAACATGCCGCCTGGTGCGGTGGCTGAGAGCCTTGAAAATCAGGTCATTATCGTCTTCGGTTGACATGTTATATTTTTATAACATATACCTTGACGGGTCAAGCCTGAGGAGAGGTAAATGCGAGCTGTAGTCACTAAAGAAACGCATATGTCGCCCGAGTTTCGGGTGTCTGGGCGCATTGCCAAGCCGGTGCATGAAGTGTTTGAAGCTGTGGCCGATCCGCAGAGACTGAGCGGCTATTTCACCACGGGTGGTGCCCAGGGCAGGCTGGAGACCGGCTCGACCGTCACTTGGGACTTCCACGATTTTCCAGGGGCGTTTCCAGTCAAGGTGGTGGAGGTGGTTCCCGATGAGAAGATTGTGCTGCAATGGGCTGCGGCAGATGGCACGCCGGAGCAGGGCGGCAGCTATGACACCACTGTGACGATGACTTTCGCGGGCCTCGAAGACGGACGCACGCTAGTTACGATTGCCGAGAGCGGCTGGCGCGACACCGTTGCTGGCCAGAAGGCATCATACGGTAACTGCGAGGGGTGGACTGGCATGTTGTGCGCGATGAAGATTTATTTGGAGCACGGGTTCAATTTTAGGGCGGGGTTTTACAAGTAGGCTGCGGCTCAGAGTGCACCATTCAACGCTTGATGGTCGGGTTACCTGACGGCATGAACGGACGCCAGCTGGCTGACGCAGCGAGACAGCATCACTCCGGGCTGGCCGTCGTTTCCGTCAATGGCTACCCATTGCCGGCAATTTTCCAATGTTAGGAACAGACGCCCTCAGACATCGTTGGTGCTTCACCAAGGAGATGACTAATGGGCTTTTTTTAACGACATCAAAGACAAGATTTTCAACCGACATCATAGCGAAACTCCCGTTGCCGAGAATACCTCGGCGACGACAGTCGCGGTGCAAAAAGTTGAACAAGCGGACCCGGCTAAAACAGCAGCTCAGGCTGCGCAACCCGCACCGCCAATTGATACGCCTGATGCAACTCCGCCGATTGCCGATGCAGGCGACAACGCCCAAATCGATGTTGGCGCTATCCTTGTTAAGGCAGCAAAAGAGAGTGGACAGACGCTGAACTGGCGAACGTCGATAGTCGATTTGATGAAGGCCTTGGAAATCGACAGCAGCCTATCATCCCGCAAAGCGTTAGCGGCCGAGCTTAGTTATGAAGGGAACACCGACGACTCCGCAGCAATGAACATCTGGTTGCACAAGCAAGTGCTCACCAAGCTTGCTGCTAATGGCGGCACCGTTCCTGCTGACCTTCTTGATTGATTCAAGCCGGGACATTCGTGTCCCGGTAGTTCTTGATACCATCTCCGACGACAATAGGAATCGACTTAAATTTGAAGTCGTCCTAAATCTCGCTTTCCGTCATGGGCTGAGGCTTTTCAGAACCTTCTCAATCCGTTTAGCTCGTGTCTCCGCGCTCTTGGCTTCTTCTACCGAAGTAATGCGTGCCTTACGCTTTGAAGGGGACAAGGCGTCGAATGTCTGCCGTGAGCCTGGGATGGTCTGAAAGGCTGCTTCCATGTCAGAAGGTAGGGCAAAAATGCGGGGCTCTTCATCTTTCTCAAGCATTACCTCGATTGGATCACCGCCCTTGATGCCGCTGGCATTACGATGCTCGGCGCTAAAAGGGAGAAGCGCCTTTCCACCCATGCTGCCAACTGTCGAGCGGTATCGATAGCCATTGACGCTTACCCTGACGGCGGCTTTTCTGCTTTCGAGCGCCAGGAGCACATCGGCCGGAACTTCGATGCCGGTGTTATTGCCCATCTGTAAAAGTGTTCCCGAGAACTTCATTAGCAGACCCATGGTTTTTGGAGGGCATAGTGTGTGCCACTGGCTTCACCTGTCGAAGGTGGAGAACTGCGGTTTAGTCGGATGGACGGCAATGGCTGTCTGGTAGCTAGCCTTCTCTTGCTGCTGCGTTCAGAGCTGCGGCCTCGCAAACCAGGTGCCGCAATGCAGCCTCGTCTAGTTTCTGATTTTCGAAAATGTCGACAGCGCGGCGAACACCCGTACCGGCGTTCAAGTAGTGTTGCGGGTCGCTCAGCACGCTACCCTTTGGAAAGGTCAGTTTGATCTTGTCCTTGTAGCTCTCGCCCGTGCAAATGATCCCAGCATGTGACCAGGTCGGGACGGCAAGCGGATTGGTCGACTTACGCCATTTCACCTCTTCGATTACGTCGGGTACAGCTGACCTGATGACCTGATGACCTGACGGATTTGGGTAAGAAGGTCCCCCCGCCAGTCACCAAGGCTTTGTATCTTCGCGCTGACGTCGTCGGGCATGAGCTTACCTCTGATTGGAGCTAGAGCCACTCGCACCCCACGTGGCGATCTGGTGCCGTGCGAACATATAAACACCAGTAAGGAGCAATAGAAATAGCGGCAGTAGCAGCGAGTAGGTGACCCATGCAGGTGGTTGCCGAAATATCATCACTGCAAAGTTTGCAGCAACAGTCAGGGTGAAAATCAAAGACAGCCATCGATGAACTCGGCGAACGTTACGGTCCACTTTGCCCACTCTCAGTGGGTCGATTGGCGACGCTTTGGGTACACTGAAAAAAACTCAGCTCCCATTACTTCGCATCCAAAAGTTTCCAACCATTGCCAGACGGATCGCGGAAACTGGCGTCGACATTGCCGAAGCGGCTGATCGGTTCTTGGTTAAACTCCACCCCATTGGCTGAGACACGCTTGTAGGCGGCCCGGCAATCGGCGCGGGGCGACCACAATGTTCGAAATGGGGTCGCAAGCTGCCGGTCCACCAAGTAACGGCGCGCTCTAGCGCGTTGAGCCATTGCCTGCAAAGTCGGCTTCTGATCTGGCCAAGGTCAGATCGCTTGTTCGGTCACCACATCGAACAAATGCACGTGCTCGGGTGCGATGCTGACGCCGATCGTATCGCCGGCCTTGGCGTCTATGCGCCGGGTTTCAACGACGGTGAGTTCGGGCACTGTGGCGGTGGTTAGGTAGGTCATGGACCCCGTCGACTCCACCACGGCGATGGGTAGCCGCAACGTCGCGAGTGTGGGATCGGCAGCAACCAGGTGCTCAGGCCGCAGGCCAACGGTAACTTTTTGTCCCACCTCGGCTTTTCGCCCTAGCGGCAGCGAAGGCGTGCCTTCGATATCCAACCGCACATTCATGCCATCGGCGCCAATAGTCCCCGGCAGGAAGTTCATTGCGGGCGAACCGATGAAGCCTGCCACGAACTTGCTGACCGGCCGGTCATACAGCGCCAGCGGCGAGCCTTGCTGCTCGATGACGCCGTCGCGCATGACCACCACATGGTCAGCCATGGTCATTGCTTCGATCTGGTCATGCGTCACGTAGACCGATGTCGCGCCCAGCCTGTCGTGCAAGGCCCGGATTTCCTTGCGCATATGCACGCGCAATGCGGCATCGAGGTTCGAAAGCGGCTCATCGAACAGGAAGGCCTTGGGATTGCGGATAATCGCCCGCCCCATCGCAACGCGCTGGCGTTGGCCGCCGGAAAGCTCGCGGGGGTAACGATCGAGCAGGCTGGTCAGACCGGTCGTTGTGGCGATCTCTTCGGCAGCCTTGCGAGCAACGTCCTTCTTTATCCCCTTGATGCGCAGCGAATACGTCAGGTTCTCGGCGACCGTCATATGCGGATAGAGGGCGTAGGACTGGAACACCATGGCCACGTCGCGCTTGCGCGGCGGCACGTGGTTAATCACCTCGCCTGCAATTTTTATGGTGCCACCCGAGATGCTCTCCAGCCCCGCCAGTGAGCGCAGCAGGGTCGATTTTCCGCAGCCGGACGGCCCGACCAGGGCAACGAAACTGCCTTTTACGATGCTGAGGCTAACATTTTTCAACGCATGAAACGCGCCATAGTGCTTATCGATATTGGTTAGCTCGATCTGGATTTCGCTCACGTGAGGTCCCCAATATTATGGCATTTCGTTAGCGTTTGGCGGCTCATTTCACCGCTCCCACGACAACACCTCGTGTCAAGGTGCGCTGAAAGATCAGGAAGAAGATGAGGGTGGGCGCCATGCCCAGCAGCGAGGCTGCAGCTTGCAGCGTCGGGTCCGACATGTTCTGGCCGCGCGTCAGGCCCATCGCCACCGAGACGGTCTGGTTGTTGTTGGAGACCAGCATGACCAGCGGGATCAGGAACTCGTTCCAGGTCCAGATGAAAAAGAATGTCCCCACCACCATCAGCGATGGTCGCAGCACCGGTACCACCACCTGCCACAGGATTTGCCACCGGCTGGCGCCGTCCATTTCGGCCGCCTCGATGATTTCCCGCGGAAAGCTGCTCAGCACCGAGGACAGCAGATAGGTGCCAAAGGCGCTCTGGAGCACCGCGAAGATGATGATGACGGCAAGTTGGGTATCGTAGAGGCCAGTGGCCTTCGCCATGTAGTACAGCGGGTAGATGATGGATTCCTGCGGCACCATGATGCCGATCAGCAGAAGCACCAGGATAATCCGCGATCCCCGCACCCTGCCGATGCCGATGGCATAGGCATTGAGCAGGCTAATGGTCACCCCCACCACGGCCACCGCCAGGCTGATGATGGCGCTGTTTAGCAGTTTCCGGCTGAAATCGGCCAGGTTCCAGAACTTTACCAGCGCCGAGAAATCCAGTGCCGTTGGCAGTGAAAGCGGTCCGTTTGCCGCGTAGTCGATGCTGGATTTGACTGAATTGCTGACGGCCAGAAAGAACGGAAACAATACCAGCAACAGCACGAAGCTCAGGAGGGCGAGGACGAACCACCGCCCTACCCCATGCCTACGATAATCATGCACGGCGGCTGGTGCGGCAGCTATGGAATTGAGCGTTGCGTCGGCCATGGTCTATTCCTTCCCCGCCTGTCGTGACTGGAAGCGCAGGAAAATCACTGCGAGGCCAATGGTGAGAATGGTCTGAACCACGGCGATAGCCGCGCCATAGCCGACACGCTGGGTGGTGAAAAAGTGGTAGTAGGTCAGGTAGGATGGCACCAGCGTCGCATTGTCCGGTCCGCCCGCTGTCAGCACGAAG
>JAQGKG010000453.1 GCA_028290245.1 Devosia sp.
TAACGATCCAGCACCGTGATGCGTCCGATGCCCAGATGCGGCTCCACCTTCTCATTCAGCACCCGGCTGAACAGATAGCTCCAGCTCCGATCCTCCGGCACATCCAGCCCCAGCACTAACATTTGCGCGGCAAGCTTTTCGCCATCGGTGACGCCGTCGGCGTCCATGGTGGCAAGCAGATCAATTCCAGCATAGCGCGTAAACGCATCCACGACGCTCAGCCGCTCAGGCTCGGCAAACGGATCGCATTCGCGGTCCCGATACCGCAAGACGCTGACCCGCGTCGCCTTGGCCGCCAGCGCCAGCAGCGCCACACAGTCGCGGATCACAGCCTCATAGGGCTCGCCCGCCCGATACCAATCGAGCATGGTGAACTCGGGATGGTGCAGCGCACTGCGCTCGCGGTTGCGCCACACATGCTGCAGGCTGGCGATGCGCCGCTCCCCCGCCGCCAGCAGCTTTTTCATGGTGAACTCGGGCGAGGTGTGCAGATACATCTGCGTCCCCAACCCGTCATTGCCGATCATCGTGGTGCCGAATGCATGCAGATGCGTCTCGTTGCCCGGCGAGCGCTGCAGCCCAGGCGGATCGACGATCAGGAAGTCCCGATCGGCCAGATAGGTCCGGATAGCCGCCTCGATGCGATTGCGGGCCAGCAGGATCGGCCGCCGGTCGGCATGAACCTGGGGCGTCCACCACGGCGATGGTTGGTGATCGGTGTTGCTCATGTGACCTTTATGACGGTCGGGCTGGCGAATTTCGCCCAGATAGGATAGTTGGCGCACGAAAGCCTATTTCGCGCGTAGAACGGCCAAGCCTCTACGACGCGCCTATGAGATGAACAAGGAAGAATAATGGTCAAGGTCATCGCCTCTTCGCTGCGCAAGGGCAACGTCGTCGAACAGGACGGCGCTCTGCACGTCGTTCTCACCGCCGAGAATGTCCACCCCGGCAAGGGCAATTCCATCACCAACGTCAACATGCGCCGCATTTCGGACGGCGTGAAGGTGGTTGGCCGCTGGCGCACCGTCGAGATGGTCGAGAAGGCCGATGTGGACGATCGCGAGTATAACTATCTCTATTCGGACGGCGAAGGGCACCACTTCATGGAGCCTGCTACCTACGAGCAGATCACGGTGTCTGAAGACGTCATCGGCGACCAGAAGGCCTATCTGGTCGATGGCATGAAGGTGCATCTCAAGACCTTCGAGGGCACTGCGCTGTCGATGGAACTGCCCCAGCGCCTGAGCTTCGAAATCGTAGACACCGAGCCAGCGGTCAAGGGCCAGACTGCTTCCTCGTCGTACAAGCCCGCCGTGCTGAACAACGGCCTTAAGGTCATGGTCCCGCCCCATATCGGCGTCGGTACCCGCATCGTGATTTTGACGGAAGACAATTCCTACGTGGAACGTGCCAAGGACTGATCGCCGGTCGCCTCTGGCGGCAAAATCTTCCCAGTGGGGAGATTTTAGGTGATCAGGCCCGAAGAGCTACGCTCGCAGGGCCCAGGCTCTCCAAGAGCAGGATTTCACTGAACAAAACGGGCCCTTCGGGGCCCGTTGCTATTTGTCCTCGATATCACCTGACGCGTCGCGCCAGTTTTCGTCAGCGCGACCGATAGGCGTGCCTTCGGCAAGCCATCGGTCATACGCCATTTCTCGAAGCAGCCGGTCTTTTGCTTTCAGCCAATACTCAAACGAGCGGCCTTCGGGCCGCCCGTCGTATTCCCAGAGAAAGTATGCCGTTTGCCGCAGGCGTTCGGCGACCTCGGAATTTTTGATCATAACGCTACCACAAGAAATTGGCGCGGGAGTTACCCCGCGCCCGGCGCTTACGCAGCCTTCTGGTTGACGCTGGCTTCAGCAACCTGGCTCAGCTTCTGGTCGGTAGCGATTTCTTCCTGCAGTGTTGCATCGAGAAGGTCGACTGCGTCCTGCATGCCAAGCTGGGTAGCCCAGGTCTTGAGCGTGCCGTAACGGGCCATTTCGTAGTGTTCGACGGCCTGTGCCGACGAAACAAGGCCGGCGTCGAGCGCCACGGTGCCCTTGTACTCTTCCATGATCGACTTGCCTTCTTCGATGATCCCTAGGATGGCATCGCAAGTTTTCGCACGAGCCGGCTTGCCGAGAATTTCGAAGATCTGCTCAAGACGTTCGATCTGCACTTCGGTTTCAGCAGCATGCTGCTCAAAGCCGGCCTGGAGCTCTGGCGAGGTTGCGGCTTTCGCCATCTTTGGCAGGGTCTTCAGGATCTGCTTTTCAGCATAATAGATGTCCTTGAGGGTATCGAGGAAAAGGTCATCGAGTGTCTTTTCAGAAGCCATAATCATATCTCCGGTAATTGGTGGACGCAGTCGCTAGAACGACTCTCCTTGAGCAAAGTTCCGCCAGTCCAAAGCCACTCGATAGGGCAGATTGATCTAGGTGAATCGCTCGCCTAACCACACCATCTGGGCCCGGTCTTGAAACGCCTGACCGCCTTCGTGATTGTTGTATTCATACTCTTCCATCGTCTTGTCCGTCCCGGCATAGGCATTGTAGGCACCGTAGACCGTCGATGGCGGACAGATATCGTCCATCACGGCCACCGAAAACAATGCCGGCGCCTTGGCCTGCCGTGCAAAGTTTACCCCGTCGAAATAGTTCAGGGTCTCGAACACCACGTCCTTCTTGTCGCGATGTTGCGCCAGGAAGCGCACGATTTCCCCATAGGGGTCACGACCGGCCTTCGCCATGGCGCGGCGATAGTCGCAGAGGAACGGCACGTCGGGCATCACCGCCTTGACGCGCGAATCGATCCCCGCGACCGCCAGCGAAATGCCGCCGCCCTGGCTGCCGCCGCAAATGGCAATGCGGTCTGCATCAACGAAGTCCTGCGCCACCATCGCATCTATCGCCCGCACCGCATCGGTAAAGACGCGGCGATAGTAATAGTCGTTTTTGTCGAGGATGCCTTTGGTCATCATGCCAGGGATTGAAGGCGTCGTGCCTACCGGATCGGCCGTTCCGCCGGTCGACCAGCCACTGCCCTGCCCGCGCGTGTCCATGCGGAAATAGGCATAGCCTGATGCGGCCCAATGCAACTGCTCATGCGGAAAGCCGCGACCGCCGCCATAGCCGAGATATTGCATGACCAGCGGCAGTTTGCCGCTGCGGTTAGCTGGTAAAACCAGCCAGCCCTTGATCGGATGTCCGCCAAAGCCCGGGAAGGCAACGTCGAATGCCTCGACTGCCTTCAGCGTGGTATCCGTTGGAACAATGCTTACCGGACCGCCAACAGCGCGAGCCTCTGCAATGGTGCCCTCCCAAAATGCCGAAAAATCG
>JAQGKG010000474.1 GCA_028290245.1 Devosia sp.
TGCCGATCTGATTGCCGAGGAGATGGGATATTCTCCTGAGCGGCGCCGTTGGTTGCGCCGGGCAGCTCTGTTGCATGACGTCGGAAAGCTTGGTGTTTCTAACTCGGTGCTCGACAAAAACGGTAAGCTCGATAGCGACGAGTGGCAGGAGATCCGCCGCCACCCAACGCTTGGCCGCCAAATATTGTCCCAGATTGGCGCTTTCAAAGACACTGCGGAGATAGCAGGCAATCATCATGAGAGACTTGATGGAAAGGGTTATCCTTCCGGACTGCTGTCAGAGGCGATTGACGTCGATACACGCATCGTCACCACGGCAGATATCTTTGATGCACTCACCGCTGATCGTCCCTACCGCAGCGCCATGCCTGCCTCCCAAGCCTTGGCAATTATGCGATCTGAACTTGGGGTGACCATCGATGCGCGTTGCTTTGCCGCGTTGGAACGAGGCTTTGCACGTCTCGAAGGCATCGCTGCCTGACGGCCATGAAGTCGCTCTTACTCTTGGTCAAGTAGCTGCAGATAAAGGGATGAGGCTTGTTGCCGCAAATAAGACAAGCACGAGATCGAAGGGCGAACTGCCCCCACAGCTTGGGTGTCCCGCTAAGATAGATTTTCGGCCGAGCGTAGAAGGAAACCCAATGACCCTAACTGATCGCCAAGCCCATTGGGAAAATGTCTACACAACAAAGGGCGAGACCGAAGTCAGTTGGTATGAGGATAAGCCCGAGCTCTCGCTTGAGCTGCTGCGTAAAGCGGGCCTAACCCCCAGCATGTCCATAATCGACATTGGGGGTGGTGCATCGAGGCTTGTTGATGCTTTGGCAGCAGCGGGCCAAGCGCATCTAAGCGTTCTCGACTTATCTGCTGCAGCCCTTGGGACGGCAAAATCTCGACTGGAGAACTCAGAACGTGTGCAGTGGTTTGTATCCGATGTGACAGCATGGACCCCTGATCAGGAATATGACCTTTGGCACGACCGCGCCGCCTTTCACTTTCTGACGACTGAAGAAGATCAGCAGGCCTATGTTCAGGTGCTGTCTAGTGCCCTTAAACACGGCGGACGCGCGGTTATTGGCACCTTTGCGCCGAACGGTCCGGAAAAGTGCAGCGGGTTGCCAATTGTACGATACGATGCAAACACCCTGCAATTGGTCCTCGGGAAGCAGTTTCGGCTTTCCAACACACGCCGACACGAGCATGCCACCCCTTGGGGCTCGGTGCAGAAATTTCAGTTCAGCACTTTCGAGAAGATTTAGGCATGGCCAGTTTCCATAGTCTAAATCGGATAAGCGCCATTGCGGAACGACGCGCGTCTTCAGGCGGTATCGAAAGCTAAAGTAGCAGGGTTGGCTCTGAGGCTATTTGGTCACGCCTGTGCGATGGCGGTTTTTGGCCGATGACCGGGGACTTGAAGCAAGTACCTTGTGGCTACGTATCGTTACGGTGGTCCAGCATCAGCTTGATGTAGATGCCGCCAACCACCGACCGCGCGTAAAATCCATGCCCGTCTGGCTGCAAACCGGTGTCTGTCTCGTACCAGTCTGACAGCGGTACGCGCTGTGGCGCGGCGTCGAGCCAATACGCCAATGGTGCTAGCATTGCATCGAAATCGTCCTGCTTGCGCGTTAGGCAAGCGCTCCATACCAGCCAGTCGAGCTTAGTATAGGCGCGGCGGCTGTCGAGCGGCAGACCATACTGGTTGAACTTGCCGCGGTAATAGGCCAGCTCGGTCTCGGCGACATCGGTCGGAAAGAAATTGAGATCAAGGATGCGATCCCAGACCAGATTGTATTTCTGGCTCCAGGTGCCGGGCTGGTCGAAGGCCAGGCGATAGTGGTCGCCGTCCTTGGCCCGTGCTACCCACTGTACCGCCCAGTCGCGGGCAATGGCGAAGTAGCGCTCGGCGTCGGCGGACTTGCCCAATGTCTCACAAAGCTGGCCGAAGGCGCCAATGCCCAGGATAGCCTTGATGGCCAGATTGGCATTGTGCGGCATGTGGCCAGCGAAGTCGTCAGTGCAGAGTTGGTTATCCGGATCGAGGCCGCTGCCGACGAGATAATCGGCCCATGACTGCAGCTCGGCCCAGAATTCCTCGGCCAGTGCCGTGCTGCCAGTCTTGCGCGCCAGCGCGGCCGCGAGGATCAGCATGTTGCCGCTTTCCTCCACCGGCATCTGGTCGATATGGGTGCGATCGCCGCCACCATAATTCTGGCCATTGGCCCAGGGGTAGTGCCCGACATCATGCGGCGCATAGGGGAAGGGCCAGCGGCCGGATTTGGCATAGGCCAAGACCGGGCGCATCTGGGCTTCCAGCAGCGCAGGATTGAAATGGAGGAAAAAAGGCGCGCCGGGATAGGTCAGGTCGACCGTGCCCATCGAACCATTGGAGCTGCCTTCTTTGGAAAAGTGCAGCAGGTCTCCGCCGAAATCCTCGGCCATGATGTGAGCGCCCAAGCATTGCCGGAACGCCAGAATTCCAAGGCGGGCGTAGATTTCGCCGCCGGAGGCCTCAAGATCGGCGATTAGCCGGATGTCGAAGCGCGCGACCCGATCCACAATGTCGGCGCGTTCGGCCCAAGCGGCCTCGATCAGGCCAATCGCCGACTGGCCATTGCGGCTCCAGTAAGGGCGCAGGCGGCGGTCGAAATAGGTCAGCGCCCAGATCTGGTCGTAGAAAACCGAGACCGTCCATGACTGAGCGCCAGTGACGGTGCCGAAGTTGCGGCTCAGCGCAGCTACCCGATTGCCGCTGCCCGCCGGCATGCGCAAGGGCCGCGTGTCGCGGACGTCGTCGCGATCCGGGATAGTGCCGGTATCAGCAAAGATCTGGCGCAGCGCCGGTGCATCGCCAAAGGCAGCGGTGGCAGCAACGCCGGGTTCGGGCGACACGAAGAGATAGCCCCACTCGATCTGGACTTCGTCGCCGGAGCGTTTGAGCGGGCGCTGCTCGGCGGCGCCAACAAACAGTGCCTCGACCTTGCCGGCGCGATGGCGACCCCAGGTGAGTTCGGTTTCGGCGGCGCCCACAGCCCAGTCGGCGCTCCAGTCGATATATGCGGAGACTGTGTGACTGGCGCCGTCGGTGGCATGAACCGACAGTTCTACATAGCTTAGCGGCCGGCCCAGTAATTCCAGATCATCGGGCAGCATGGGGCTGGTGAAGGTCAGCGCCAGCTCGACGCCCGCCGCGGCAAAACAATAGATCGTGCGAAGTGGCGTCACTTCGCGGCTGAGTTGCCGCATCGCCGGAATGGGCGTCACCATGTGCGCGTTGCGGCCCATGAAACGAAACGGCTTGCCATCGATGCGCAGCAGACCGGCCATCTGCTGGTCCTTGCCGGTCCAATGCTTGGGCCAGCTATCGGTCAACGTATCACCAAAGGACCACACGCTCATGAACGGGTCATGCAGGATCAATGGCGTCACTGGCGCGCGGGCGGTGGTGGCATTGCTCATGGAGCCTCCAGGCTCGGCTTGTCGCCGAGCGATTTTCTCCCCTCACGGGGCGTTTGGACGGGTGTGGCAGCGGCCTTCGTGACGCCCCCGAGGTCGACCACGGGCAGGAGCGCCACTTGATCGATCCTAGCGGTGGATCGGTTCCTTGCGGTGCCAATTATCCAGCTTGCGCGAAGGCTTGTGCGGCTGCATGGCCCATTCGATGCCGTTGCCGATCACATGCTGCACCATAGGCTGGTGATAGATCGGGAAGGTCTCGTGACCAGGGGAAAAGTAAAAGATACGGCCAAGCCCACGATAGAAGGTCAGGCCAGAGCGGAACACTTCGCCGCCCTTGTACCAACTGAGGAAAACAATCTCGTCGGGAGCGGGAATGTCGAAAGGTTCGCCATACATTTCAGAAGCCGGAATCTCGAAAAAGGGCGGCACGCCATCGGCGATTGGATGGTTGGGAAGGATGGTCCAGACGCGTTCGAGATCGCCCTCGGGCAGTTCGCGCCAGCTCAAATTGGCATTAGTGCCCATCATGCGGCGAAACATCTTGGAATGATGGCCCGAATGCAGGACGACAAGGCCCATGCCGGCGAGGATGCGTTGTTGCACCCGGTCGATATATTCGTCCTTCACCTCATCATGGGCAACGTGGCCCCACCAGGTCAGCACGTCGGTCCGATCTAGCAGTTCCTGCGTCAGGCCCTGCTCTGGATCATCGATGTTGCGCCGCTCGATAGCGAAGTCGCGATCCTTGAGGCCGGCGGCGAGCGCGCCATCCATGCCATCGGGATAAATCTTGGCGACAGGAGGATCGTTTTTTTCGTGGCGACCTTCGTTCCACATGGTCAGGCGAATAGTCACTGTCAGTCTCCAGGGAAGTCTTAAGATCAGCCGGCGATCACGTTGCCCGATTGGTCGAACAGGTGGAAGGCGGCGCGGTTCATGGCCAATTGCACGGTTTCGCCCGGATGTAGGGCCAAGTCGCCTTGGGCGCGGACCAGTATTGTGTCATCGCCGTTTCGCACATTGAGAT
>JAQGKG010000480.1 GCA_028290245.1 Devosia sp.
ATAGTGCCACTCACGGTTTCAAAGGCTTGGCATGTCGCGCACTGAATCCGTAGTTTCCACACCCCGCCGCCGCATCCCCTGGGACTACCTCGCCGTCGCGCCCTTCGTTATCTTCGCGGTGATGTTCCTGTTCATGCCGACCCTGTCGCTGATCGGCACCGCCTTCACCGACCGCTCCGGCAATTTCACCCTCGACAATATCGGCGGCCTGTTCACCGACCAGATCCTCGCCGCCTACTGGATTTCCATCCGCGTTTCAGGGGCCTCGGCTATTCTCGGCGCCTTGATCGGCCTCGCCATCACGCTGGCCATTATCCGCGGCCGCCTGCCGGCGCCACTACGCTCCGCCGTGATGACCTTCTCCGGCGTCGCATCCAATTTTGCCGGCGTGCCGCTGGCCTTCGCCTTCATCGCCACCCTGGGCCGTATCGGTCTCGTCACCTTCGTGCTGCGTGAAGTGTTCGGGCTCGATATCTATCGCGCCGGCTTCAGCCTGTTCAGCTTCTGGGGTCTGACGCTGACCTATCTCTACTTCCAGATCCCGCTGATGATGCTAACCATTGCACCAGCCGTCGATGGCCTGAAGAAGGAGTGGCACGAGGCTGCTCAGATGCTGGGCGCCAATCAGTGGCGGTTCTGGCGCTATGTCGGCCTGCCCATCCTGTGGCCCAGTTTCCTCGGCACGCTCAGCCTGCTGTTCGCCAATGCCTTTGGCGCCATCGCCACCGCCTGGGCTCTCACCGGCTCCAACCTCAACATCGTCACCGTGCTGCTCTACAATCAGATCCGCGGCGATGCCCTGCAAAATCCTGGCCTCGGCGCCGCGCTGGCGCTCGGCATGATCGTCATCACCTCGCTGGCCAATGTGATCTATCTGGTGGTCGCCAAGCGGGCCGAAAGGTGGATGAAATGAAGGCCAACAAGTTCTGGGCCTGGCTGGTCTTCGGCCTCGGCGCCGCCTATTTCATCGTGCCGCTAGTGGCCACCTTCATCTTTTCGCTCCGCATGCGCCGCAATGAGCTGAGCTTCGACGCTTACGCCTCGGTCTTCTCTGATCCGCGCTTTTACGCCACCTTCGGCTACTCACTGGCCATCGGCGCCATCACCATCGTGGTCGGCGTGCTCGTAGTCGTCCCGGCCGTGTATTTCGTCCGCCTGCGCATGCCATGGCTGCGCCCGATCATGGAATTCGTCACGCTTCTGCCGCTGATCATCCCGGCCCTGGTGTTGGTCTACGGCTATATCCGCCTTTACAATTCGAGCTCGATCCTACCCTTCACCAGCACCGTCCTCGGCACCGACATCCTGCTCACCGGTGCCTATGTGACGCTGGCGCTGCCCTATATGTATCGCGCCGTCGACAACGGCATGCGCACCATCGATATCGGCACGCTGACCGAGGCTGCCCAGATCGCCGGCGCCAACCAGCTCCAGATCATCGGCCAGATCATCCTGCCCAATATCCTGGTCGCCATCCTCTCCGGCGCTTTCCTGACCTTCGCCATCGTCATCGGCGAGTTCACCATCGCGTCCTTGCTTAACCGGCCGGCCTTCGGTCCCTACCTCGTCGGCATGGGCACCAACCGCGCTTATGAGCCGGCTGCGCTGGCCATCATTTCCTTCATCATCACCTGGGGCGCCATGGGCATGATCAACGTGCTCGGCCGCTTCGCCCCCCGCACTTCCGCCAGGACAGATTGACTATGGCTCCCTTCCTCGAAGTCAATAATCTCACCAAGTCCTTCGGCACCAACACCGTGGTCAAATCAGTCAACTTCGCCTTCGAGAAAGGCGAGTTTATCTCCCTGCTTGGGCCCTCCGGCTGCGGCAAGACCACCATCCTGCGCATGATCGCCGGCGTCGAAAACCCCACCTCGGGCAGCATCAAGGTCGACGGCCAGGACATCACCGGCCTCAAGCCAAACCAGCGCCAGCTCGGCATGGTGTTCCAGGCCTATGCCCTGTTCCCCAACCTCAACGTCGGCGACAACATCGGCTTCGGCCTCAAGATCGCCGGCATGCCCGCCGAGCAGCGCCGCGCCCGCGTCGATGAAATGCTCAAGCTGATCGGCCTGCCCGGCTTCGAAAAGCGTTTTCCCTACGAAATGTCCGGCGGCCAGCAACAACGCGTCGCCCTCGCCCGCGCCATCGCCCCACGCCCCCGCATGCTCCTGCTTGATGAGCCGTTGTCAGCCCTCGACGCCAAGATCCGCGTTTCGCTGCGCGAAGAAATCCGCGCCATCCAGCTCGAACTGGGCATTACCACCGTCTTCGTGACCCACGATCAGGAAGAGGCGCTGTCGATCTCCGATCGCATCGTCGTCATGAACACCGGCAATATCGAACAGCTCGGCGCGCCGCACGAAATCTACAACAAGCCCGCCACCCGCTTCGTCGCCACCTTCGTCGGCCACCTCAATACAATCGAAGGCACCGTGCTCGACGCCGCCGCGCGCACGGTCGATATCGATGGCCAGACCGTCACCGTTCACGCCCTGCCGGCAACCGCCACCAGCAACGCCCCGATCTCACTGACCCTGCGCCCCGAAGTGCTCTCGGTCGGGCCCCGCGATGGCAATGACATCACGCTGACCGGCACCATTTCCGACGTCACCTTCCTCGGCTCGGTCATCCGCCTGCGCGTCGCCCTCGGCCGCAACATCATCAGCCTCGACACCTTCAACGACCAGCGCACCGCCCCACCCGCCCGCAACGAACCCATCACCATCAGCCTCGCCAGCAAGGACCTGCTTGTATTGTAGCGCTTAGCAACTCTGCCCTGATCGCCTCGCCCCTCAGGGGAGAGGTCGGCGCGCTAGCGCCGGGTGAGGGGTGCGATGCCGAAGTATGCCGGATTTCGCAGCATGGCACTTCAACAGTCTTCCGAATGGGGAGCGATGAGGCAGCACCGGCACCTCGATCCACTCCCCCCTTGCGGCAGACCACGAAAGGCCGTTACCACTGACGACCTTCCGAAGGAGCCGACACCCGCATGGAATCCCCCTTCGTCACCATTGAATGGCTGTCCGCCCATCTGACCGACCCCAATGTCGTCGTGCTGGATGGCAGCTGGCACATGCCCAACGCAGCCCGCAACGCCCAGGCCGAATATCTCGACGGCCACATCCCCGGCGCAGTGTTTTTCGACATTGATGGCGTAGCGGACAACACCTCAGACCTGCCGCACATGCTGCCGTCGCCCAATGACTTTTCCCGAATGGTCGGTGCGCTGGGCATTTCCAACAGCATGACCATCGTCATCTATGACGAACTCGGCCTGTTCTCCGCCCCCCGCGTCTGGTGGACTTTTATGACCATGGGCGCCCGCGATGTCCGCATCCTGTCCGGCGGCGGCCCCAAATGGCGCGCCGAACGCCGCCCCACCGAAGCCGGCCTCGTCACCCGCCCACGCCAGACCTTCGAAACCAGCTTCGATCCCGCCCGCGTCGCCGATTTCGAAGCCGTGCGCGACCGCAGCCAGGACGGCAACGCGCAAATCGCCGACGCTCGCCCCGCGCCGCGTTTCCATGCCGAGGTTCCCGAGCCCCGCGCCGGCCTGCGCAGCGGCCACATTCCCAACAGCCTCAACGTCCCGGTAAGCCTCCTCACCGAAGCCGGCCGGATCAAGCCAACCGCCGACCTGCAGCAACTCTTCGCCGACCGCGGCCTCGACCTCGCCCAGCCTATCATCACCTCCTGCGGCTCCGGCATCACCGCCTCCACCCTGGCCCTAGCGCTAGAGCTTGCAGGTGCCAAGGACGTTGCCGTGTATGACGGCTCTTGGGCCGAGTGGGGCAGCCGCAAGGACGCGGATATCGAAACCTGAGGCGCGTTGCTCGCCCACGCAGGTTCCCCCGGCTCAGCTAGCTGCCAGGAGCTTGTCGAGGATGACCCCCAGCGTCGCTCGTTCCGTATCCGTCAGCGCGTCGAATAATTGAACGCGAATGTCGCTAGCCACCGTGTTGGCGGCATCGAGCATCGTGGCTCCCGCCGGCGTCAGGCGATGGTTAATGCGACGGCCCTCCCCCGCTCGACGTTCGATGAGCTTTCGCGATTCAAGCCTGTTGGCCAGCGTGCCAAACGCCTGGTCGGTCTGAAATGTCGCCAACGCGAGTTCATGGCCTGATGCGGCTGGTTTAGCCCCAATGGCGCGAAGTGCGTCCCATTGCACGATGGTTGTTCCGAGTGGCGCCAGGGCTGCATCCAGCGTGCGATGCTGCCGGTGCTGCGCCGCCTTTATCTTTCGTCCCAGCCCCTCTAGATCCTCCGCCACGTCATCATCTCCACACTTGTCATTCATGTAATATAAGCGTACTTATATCAACATACTTATATCAAGCGCTGATGGGCAATGACTAGACAGAAGGTCGCGATCTCGACAACCGAACATAGCAGTGGCGCGCCTGTTCTGGTGCTGCACGGCGGCGGCGGACCTTTTACCGTGGCCAGCCTCGCGGCGCATTTGGCGCCCACAAGACTAACTCTCGCACCGACACATCCAGGTTGGAATGGTACGGCTCGGCCCCCCTCAATTTCGAGCGTCGTGGCTCTCGCCGAACTTTATCTGCGCGAACTGGAACAACGGGACTTGAGCAACGTCACCGTGATTGGCTCGTCTATGGGCGCCTGGATCGCCGCAGCAATGGCCATCAAGGATGCCCAGCGCCGAATTGGCCGCCTGGTGCTGATCGATAGCGTCGGGGTCGAAGTTCCGGGCCAACCAGTGGTAGACTTTTTCAGCCTGACACCGCGCCAAATCGCTGAGCATTCCTATCATGATCCGGATCGGTTCTTTATTGACCCGCAGTCTTTGCCGCCCGAGCGGCTGGCCTCGATCCGCGGTAATATGGCGACGCTGCGGGCCGTGGCCGGGACCAGCATGGCCGATCCAGAGCTGCTGGGGCAACTCGCCAACATCATGGTTCCAGCACTGCTGATTTGGGGGGAAAGCGATCGCATCGCCACGCCGGCTTATGGACGTGTCATGAGCGAGGCTTTCGGCGACGGCCGGTTCGCGCTGGTGAAAAAAGCCGGTCACCTCCCACAGATCGAGCAACCCGAGGCGACGTTCGCCCTAATCGACGCGTTTATCGCTAGCACCTCATTGCAACTGCACTAACCCGTCATCGCGGACAATGCGACTAACGATCATCCGCCGTAGCCGTGGCAAGCCGAATAGCCCGCCTGGCAGCGATAACC
>JAQGKG010000034.1 GCA_028290245.1 Devosia sp.
GATCACCGCCGGCGCCATGGCCGAGGGCATCAATGGCGTGCGCACAGTGCAAAATCTCGACCGCCAGAAGGTCAATTTCGAGCTCTACGATGACAAGGCTTTCAACAACCTGCAGACCCAGCTGACCGGCTCGCGCTTTGCCCAGGTCATGGTGCCGATCGTCGATAGCCTCACGGGCATCGCCATGGCCATCACCGTCGTCGTGGGTGGCTCGCTGGTGCTCAATGGCAGCCTCGAGATCGGCGTCATCGTCGCGTTCATCTTCTATATCCAGCGTTTCTTCGACCCGATCCGCTCGCTGACCATGCAATATTCCATCATGCAGCGCGCCATGACCTCGGGCCGCCGCATCACCGAAGTGCTCGACGTCCCATCCTCGATCAACGACAAGCCCGACGCAGTGACCCTTGACCGCAACATGGACGGCTCGGTCGAGTTCAAGAACGTGACCTTTGGCTATAGTCCCGACCGGCCAGTGCTAAAAAACGTCAGTTTCACAGTTCTGCCCGGCGAGACCGTTGCGCTGGTCGGCCCCACCGGCTCGGGCAAGACCTCGGCCATGTCGCTGGTACATCGCTTCTACGAGGTCGATTCCGGCGCGGTGCTGGTCGGTGGCCATGACGTGCGCGATGTCACCCAGCAATCGCTTGGCGAACAGGTCGCCATGGTGTTGCAGGAGCCATTCCTGTTCACCGGCAGCATCTTCGACAACATCCGCTACAACAAAGCCTCCGCCACCCGCGAACAGGTCATCAACGCCGCCGTCGCGGTGGGCGCACACGACTTCATCATGCGCATTCCCGGCGGCTATGACAGCGTGCTCGAACAGCGCGGCTCCAATCTTTCCTTGGGTCAAAGACAACTATTGAGCTTCGCCCGCGCTCTGGTGGCCGACGCCAAAATCCTGGTGCTCGACGAAGCCACCGCCAGTATCGACAGCTATACCGAACGCCAGATTCAGAAGGCCCTGCTGACCCTTCTCGAAGGCCGCACCGGCATGGTCATCGCCCATCGCCTCGCCACCATCCGCGGCGCCGACCGCATCATCGTGCTACAAAACGGCGAGATGATCGAAACCGGAAACCACGACGAACTGATGGAAAAGAACGGCCTCTACGCCAAGCTCTACAACATGAACTACTCCAGCTTCGACGACATCCCGGATGATCTAGTCGCTCAGGCGAATGCAAAAGCCGCGAGTACTTGAGCCGCCCCCTCACCCGTCTCGGCGTATGGCCGATCCACCCTCTCCCACGAGGGGAGAGGGGTCAACTCCACGCCTGTCCCAGCCACCGAACTCACCTTCTCCCCTCGTGGGAGAAGGTGCCCGACGGGCGGATGAGGGGGCTCTCAAATGGCCGTGCCTTTGGTAGTCTCAAGAATGTCTCGGAGCCCAGTCATGCGCCTCATCGCCCTCGCCTCCATCCTCCTCCTCACCACGCCAGCCTTCGCCGATGACGCCGTCACCTATCGCGGCACCCTCGGCACTCATGACATCGTCGTCGAACTCACCGACCCGGACGTCGGCGTCGTAGCCGGGCGCTACAGCTACATGGCCAAGGGCGGCGACATTCCGCTCGATACACTGGAAGATGCCGATGGCACCATCCGCCTCTCCGAGGAAGCCCCCTGTACTGAAACCACCTGCATCAGCGATGATAGTGGCGACATTTCCGAAAAACCGGTCGGCGCGCTATGGACGCTTCTACCGCCAGTCGATGGCAAACTGACCGGCACCTGGAAAGCCGAAGGCAAAGCCGGCAAAACTCTCGATATCACGCTTACCGAAATCGGTCGTCGCGTGCTGCCCGAAGGTACCGAAGTCTCGCCCTATGGCCTCTATACCAGCGCATCCGAACTGATGTTCGCTACCCCCGATGGCTTCACCAGCGATAACGCGCCCTATGAAATCGCCAAGATGGACGTGACGCTGGAAGAAGGTCCGGTCGAGACCATGGACGGCTCCGAATATCGCTACGTCACCGACCCGCGCAGCAAATTCCCCTTCCCACGCGTGGTTTCGCTCGCCGATGGCAGCAGCCCCGACGCCGCCAACACCGCGCTTGCCGTCCGCCATGCTGCCATCAACTACTCGGCATTCGATTGCCTGGCGCAAATTTATGGCGGCTTCGGTGGCCAAGGCGACATGCTCGGCATGGGCGCCGGTACGCTGGCCGATTTCGACAGCGAAAGCGTCATGCTGACCTACCTCTCGCCCACCGTGTTGGGCTGGACCGAAGGCGGCAGTACCTTCTGCCAGGGCGCCTACCCCAACAATCATTTCGACAGCTACATCATCGAAACCCAGACCGGCGCGTCACTGCCGCTAGGCAAGGTGTTCAAGGATTGGACTGCCACCGCCAACTACGTCGATGACGCCCCAATTGACCAGGCCGTGGCACTGCAATCTCCCGACAACTATGGCTGGCAGGCCGGCCAGCCGCTGATCGACTACGTCATCGCCAATCGCACCGTCAGCGACGATGTCAGCTACGAAACCGAATGCGGCATTAACGACCTGATCGCCAGCAGCCTGGGCGTGCGCTTCGCCGAGGGCGACAAGGCCATCTTCTCGCTCGTCGGCCTGCCACACGTAATCTTCGCCTGCGGCGATGACCTCGTCACGGTCGACCTTGCTGACATCCCCGACCTGCTCGCCCCCACCGCCAAGGACTACTTCCCCAGCCTCGCAAAATAGCTTCGGCACCCCCTCTTGCCGCATCCGTCATGGCGCCGCTTCACGGCGGGCGCATGAAGCGCAGGTGATTTGGGGACTGCCCTATGAGCCTGCCGGTTATCATCGCCTTGTTGTTTTCCGTCTTCCTGACCTCGACCCTGTCGGGCGTTTTCGGCATGGCGGGGGGGCTGGTTTTGCTCGCCATCCTGCTGATGATCCTGCCGGTAAGCACCGCCATCGCAGTTCAGGGCGCCATCCAAATCATCGCCAATGGCTCGCGCGCCTTCCTGTCCCGCGCCTTCATCGACTGGAAAATCCTTGGCTTCATCTGCCTCGGCCTCGTCGCTGCCGGCATCATCCTTTACATCGTCCGCTACACGCCTGATCTGGCCACCGTCTGCATCGCCATCGGCCTGATGCCCATCCTCGTTTGGATACCCAAGGACTGGCTGGCGCTCGACGCCAGCAAGCCGCACCACGCTTTTCTGTGTGGCCTGCTCGGCAGCGGACTCAACCTTGCGGTGGGCGTCTCCGGCCCGACGGTCGATATTTTCTTCATCCGCACCCTGATGGATCGCCGCGCTATCGTCGCCACCAAGGCCGCAACACAGGTCGTCTCGCACGCCTCCAAGGTCATCTTCTACTGGAACGCCGCGACAGTTCTGACGCCCTATGAATGGGGCGCCATCGCTTTCGCCGCACCTTTTGCCATCGCCGGCACCAGCGCCGGACATTGGATCCTGCAGCGCCTGACCGACGCCAATTTCCGTAAATGGACCCGCTGGGTGGTGACGGTCATCGGGATTTTCTATTTGGCCCGCGGCAT
>JAQGKG010000040.1 GCA_028290245.1 Devosia sp.
TAAGCAGGCGAGATTATCAGCGCCGCCACACCGTGCTCGATCATAGCTCCGACCACGCCGGTCTGCAGATCAGGATCCTCATCGGTGTTGGCGATGACGACCGCGTAGCCTCGGCTGGACAGCGCCATCTGCAAGGAGGTGGCGAACTCTGTGAAGAACGGGTTGCGCAGGTCGTTGATCACCAAGCCGATCAGATCGGGACTGGAATCGCGCAGCCTGGCGGCAGCCCGATTGTAGACGTAGCCCATCTCGCTCATTACTAAGCGGACTTGTTCTCGTGTAGCGTCCTTCACGAGTGGGCTGTTCTGCAGGACCAAGCTGACGGTGGATTTGGACACGCCCGCCTGGCGCGCCACGTCGATTATCGTCGGTCGGCGGTCGGTGTTGGCCATCGTCAATTCCCTCTCAGTGTCGGCATCGCATTTGCCGAACCAACGGATGCAAAAGCATAACACCGGGGCAACAGCGAGACTGTGCGATAGCGGAATTGAATTTCGAGGAAATGAACCGATGCGGGTTCCACGGCTCTACACCGCGAATTCGTTTTGCTGGACATGTCGCGCGGTCCGCAACGCCAACGCCGCGATGGTCAATGCAGGATTGACCGCCCCGGAGGTGGGAAGCACCGACGCATCGACGATGAACAGGTTTTGATGATCGAAGCTCCTACAGGTTGTGTCCACCACCGACGTCCTGGGATCGTTTCCCATCCGCGCCGTGCCGCATTGATGGCTTGGTGTACGGCGGTCAAAGGCGCTCGACAGCACGATCGGGAAACCGGTTTTGCGCAGCATGGACTTCAATTTTCCGACGAGGGCGAGGTGCCCGTCCCAATTGGAGCGCTTCCAGTCAAGCTTGATGTTACCTCCCGCCAGAGTGACCCGGCTTTCGGGATTCGGCAGGTCCTCGGACATCGCATAGAAATCGACAGACCGCTTGGCGATCCATGATGCGAGCGGGAGCGGCAATGGCGATGAAGATGCAAGGATAGGTCCAGAAATTTTCCCGAGCAGTTGGATATTGCCCAACGGCGTGCCGTTCGCGCCGCCCGTCAGGTAGAAGTCGTTGATCATCAGTGTTTTCTGGTAGACGGACTCGTTCTTCCTGAACGGATGGACGGCAAGAACCGCCGAGCAGTTGTGGTTCATGAAATTGCGGCCGACTTGGTCGGAACTGTTCGCGAGACCCTTCGGATGCCTGCTGTCGGCAGAGGCCAATAGCAGGGAGGCGGTCTGGACGGCGCCGGCACTGAGAACGACGATTGGCGCGTGTAGGATTTCCATTCGACCGTCCTTAACGACTTCGACCCCGGTGATCTTGCCCGCTGCGTCGGCGATCAGTCTAACGGCGCGGGTGCTGGTCGTTAGCGTGACGTTGGCGTACTCATGGGCTGTCGCTAGCCCGATGCTTTCAGCGTCGCTCTTGCCGCCTGTAGTGTCAGGGAACGCATCCCACGGGGTCTTGGCGCGTGCGAGCCAGCGGTTCAGGTCAACCCCCAACGGCAAGCTTGACGGGTGAAGACCCACGGCCTTCAAGCGTCTGCGCACATCGGCGATCACCGGCTCGTCGGGAACGGGCGGAAACGGGTAGGCGCCCGAATGTGACGGCTCCGTTGGGTCTTCGCCTGTGGTACCGCGGACGCGGAAGAGCGTTTCAGCAGCCTGGTAATCAGGCTCGAGATCGTCATAGGAGATCGGCCATCCCGGCGCAGTTCCGCCGAGGTGCTTGAGCTTGCTGAAATCCTCGCGCCGATACCGCATAAGCACCGCGCCGAAGAACTTGGAATTTCCGCCGGCGACGTAGTAGTTGCCGGGATTGAAAGCCTTGTCGTTACCGTCTAGCCAAGTTTCCTTTGGCCGGAAGTGACCGCGCCGAAAAATGGCGTCGGGATCTCGGGCTTCGGGGGTGTCCAGAAGCCGTTCGCCACGTTCGACAATCAACACGCGCTTACCGGTCGGAGCAAGGGCCGCAGCCATGGTGCTGCCGCCGATACCCGAGCCGATGATGATTACGTCGGGTGTCATGAGAAAATCGCCAGTTTCATAATGTCTGCGCTCACGGCGGTGCCTCCCGTCCTTTCACTTCCGGTCAGGATATCCTGACCCAAGGCGCGCGGGTGCGACCGATGCGCATGACGAGCGACTTCAACTCTAGGAACTCTTCAAGGCCGTAAGACCCGATCTCCCTGCCCTGCCCGCTTTCCTTCATGCCGCCGAAGGTGAGTTCGGGGAAGCCGTCCATCCAGGTGTTGCTCCAGACCGTACCTGCCTGGGCACGGCGAGAGAATTCGAGCACGGTATGGATGTTCTCGCTCCAGACGCCGGCCGAAAGGCCGTAGGTCGCATCGTTGGCGATGCTGATCGCTTCGTCCATCGTTCGGAAGGTCAGCACAGATAGTACCGGTCCAAAGACCTCTTCGCGGGCAATCGCCATATCGGGCGTGACGCCGCTGACCACGGTGGGCTGATAGAAGTCGCCCTTGAGACCAGGCACATCAAGACGATCGCCACCTATCTCGACGGTCGCGCCGGCGGCAACGGCAGCTTTCACGTAGGCGTCGACCTTCGCCTGGTGTTGGGGCGTGACCATGGCGCCGACCTGCGTGCGCGCGTCAAGCGGATCGCCAAATGCAACGAGCCTCGACAGCTCGATAACGCGCGCCGTGAAGGCCTTGGCGATATCCTCATGAACGATAATCCGGCTTCCGGAATTGCAGCACTCGCCGGCGTTGAAGTAGACGCCGAACGTCACGGCATCCGCAGCGCTTTCCAGATCGGCATCGGCGAAGATCACCTGGGGGTTCTTGCCACCGAGTTCCAGAGCGACCTTCTTGAGTGTGGTCGACGCTGCCGCCGAAATGGCCTTCCCGACCGCTGTCGAACCGGTGAAGGTGATCATATCGACGTCACTGTGGGAAGACATTAGAGAGCCGACGGGCTGGCCGTAGCCGAGAACGATATTGACCACGCCTGCCGGCATCCCTGCTTCTTCGAACAGTTCGCCCAGCATGGCTGTGGTCGATGGCGTCATCTCGGACGGCTTGACCACGCAAGTGCAGCCTGCCGCCAAAGCGAACGGCAGCTTTTGGCTGAGAATCCAGAACGGGAAGTTCCAAGGCGTGATGACTGAGACGACACCGATCGGCTCCTTGATGACGACGCCCAGGATAGCTTCACCAAGCGAGTTGTGGCTGTCGCCCTTGGTGGTGCGCGCCAGCGAGGCGGCGTAGCGCCATAGGTCGGCAGAACCCGAAATCTCGCCGGTCGCCTGGGTGATCGGCTTGCCGGTTTCGAGGGTTTCGATCAGCGCGAAGCGCTCGACGTTGGCTTCGATGAGGTCTGCGACCTTGAGGAGGACGGCAGCGCGAGCCTTTGCGGAGATGCGGCTCCAAACTCCGCTATCGAATGCGGTGCGGGCGGCGCGGATGGCGGCATCGGTTTCGACTTCGGTGCCCTTGGCGTTACGGCTCACGACAACGCCATGTGATGGAGCGATGCGCTCGAAAGTCTCGCCGTTCGCGCTGTCCTGCCATTTTCCGTTGATGAAGTGACGGCCGATGTAAGGCTGCGTCGGAAGTCCGGTCTGGGTCGAGGGGATGACGGTCATTGCGGTCATGATCAGTTTCCTGAGAATTTCGGTTTACGCTTTTCGCGGAACGAGCCGACGCCTTCCGCCCGGTCGTCAGTGGCAGCGATTGCGGCACTGCCGAGGGCTTCGACCATCGCCGCGGCGTCTTCCCCATGCGCTGCATGGATCATCGATTTCGCGATTTCGATTGCCCTGGGCGACAATTCGCAGACTCGCGCGGCCATAGCCCGTGCGGAGGCCAGCGGGTCCTCGGCAACCTCCGCCGCAAAGCCGAGCTGCAATGCACGTTCCGCACCAATACGGCGGCCGAAGATGGCCATCTCCTTCAGCACGGGCTCTGGAATGAGCCGAGCTAGCCGCTGCGTGCCTGACCAGCCCGGCACGATACCGATGCCAGCTTCGGGAAGGGCGATGGTCGCACGCGGCGCCATGACACGTGCGTCACAGGCGGCAGCAAGTTCGAGGCCTCCGCCAAACGCATGAGCGCTTAGAACGGCGATGGTGGGCTTGGAAAGACGCGCCAGACGATCAAACATGCGGTGACCGCCGCGCACCCAGTTGCGGGCGAACTGCGCCGGCGTAAGATCGCCCCAGCCGTTGATGTCGGCTCCGGAGCAAAACGCTTTTGCCTCGACGGCGGTTACGAGGACGCACGCGATATCGCTGTCATTCTCGATCTTTTCCAAATGCGCGGAGAATTGGGAAAGCATCTC
>JAQGKG010000390.1 GCA_028290245.1 Devosia sp.
TCCCTCCCCCTCATCAGGGGGAGGCTAGGAGGGGGTACCCGCTTAATGAACCTGAAATCGCTATTCCATCCCTCCGTCTACATCTCCCTCACCATGGCCAACCTCGCCTTTGGTCTCGACCGGGCGCACAAGGCCTATGCGGTCTCCGCCGATTGCATCGCCATCGGCGCCGCCAATTGCGTCGAGGTCTTCACCAGCTACGTGCCGTTTTCCATGACTGGCTGGCGCGGTGGTGAAATCGTCCGCGTCACCGATTTTTTCGACTATGTGCTGGTCTGGAACACCGGCATTTCCTACGGCTTGTTCGACAGCCTGCCGGTATGGGCGCTCGGCGTCGTCATGCTGGTGGCCATCGTCGCCCTGTCGATCTGGTGGGCCCGCGCCGATTCATCTCTGGTGCGCCTCGGCCTCGCCTTTTGCATCGGCGGCGCCCTGTCCAATGCCATCGACCGGCTGATTTATGGCGCGGTGGCAGACTTTTTCCACCTGCATTGGGGCGACTGGTCGTTCTACATTTTCAACATCGCAGACGTGGCAATCACCGTCGGCGTCATCCTGCTGATCGTCGATCTGCTGGGCATCGGCAAGCCGCGAAAACCCGCCATCTGACATCGCGAACACGTTGCCGCCTAAATCTGGCCTTAACCGGCAAAGTGGGTTATAAGCCGCCCACATCGTGAAGGACGTTTCATGCATATTGGATTGATCGGGCAGCAGTCTGCTCTCGTTGCACTTGGCAAGGCCGGTGTAGCCATCGTGCTGGCGCTGGCGCTAGTGGCCTGCACGACCGCCGAAGGCACCAACGCCCTGACCGATTTCGGAACCTTCGAGCGCGAGGTCATGACCTCGACCGCCCGCGGTGTTGGCCTCATCCCTGGTGCAGACGCCAAGGAAGACCCGACTAATTCTCGCGCGCCCCTGGTGCTGCCGGCATCGGGCCAGGCGCTGCCCGCCCCGAGCACTTCAGTCGCTGCGGCTCAACTGCCGGTCAACAGCGACACCGTCCGGATCGATACCGCCAATCTGAGCGAAGCCGATATCGCCCGCCTGCGCAACGCCAAGGTAGTCGACCTGCGCTCCGTCGCCGGCCGTCCGCTGACCGAGCAGGAAGCCCGTACGCTGACCGCCCGCATGCAGGCCAACAACCGCGACGTCGCCGTCAACAATTCCAGCCGCGCGCTCTACATGCCGCCCGACGAGTATTTCACCCGCGTCGGCGACGCCGATATGGTCTGCTCGATAGGCAATGGCGAAATTGTATCGCTCAGCGACGCGCGCTGCCCGGAATCAGTTCGCAAGGCCATCCGCGACGCACGGACCAGAGCGGCTCCAAGCCTGACCCCCACCGGCGGCAGCAGCCGGGGTGTTAGCATCAACGAAAAAGAGCGCACCCTGCAATAACCGTCTAGACGACGACACGAGTTCAAGCGGCCGGATCATCCGGCCGCTTCGCATTTTCCGCGCCGCCCTTTTTGGGTCCCGCATGACATGAAAGACTGCCCGAATGAGCGATAAACCCGCCCAGCCCGATACCGGCGACCGCCTCGCCAAGACCATTGCTCGCTCGGGGCTATGCTCCCGCCGCGATGCCGAGGTGTGGATCACCGAAGGCCGCGTCGTGGTCAACGGCAAGAAGGTGCTAACCCCCGCCTTTAACGTCACCGACCGCGACAAGATCCTGGTGGATGGCGCGCCGCTGGCCGCTCGCCAGGGCACCCGCGTCTGGCTTTATCACAAGCCCGCCGGCCTCGTGGTCACCGAGAAGGACCCGGAAGGTCGCGAGACCATTTTCGAACATCTCGAAACTCATGGTCTGCCGCGCGTCGTCACCGTCGGTCGTCTCGATATCAATACCGAAGGCCTGTTGCTGCTGACCAATGACGGCGGCCTCAAGCGCGTGCTGGAACTGCCCGCCACCGGCTGGCTGCGCCGCTATCGTGTGCGCGCGCACGGCTCGGTCACCCAGGCCGCCCTCGACAAGCTCAAGGACGGCATGGAAATCGACGGCATCAAGTATGGCTCAATCGAAGCCACGCTTGAGCGCGAGCAGGGCTCCAACGTCTGGATGGTGCTATCGCTGCGCGAAGGCAAGAACCGCGAAGTCAAGAACGTGCTGGGCGCCCTCGGTCTCGAGGTCAATCGCCTGATCCGCATCAGCTACGGCCCGTTCCAACTCGGCGACATTCCGGTCGGCGGCATCGAAACCATCAAGGCCAAGATGCTGCGCGAACAGCTCGGCAAGAAGCTGGCCGATGCGGCCGATGTCGATTTCGACAGCGAAATGCCGGCCGAAGCCAATGCGCTTGTCGGCAAGCCAACGCGTGACCGCCTGACCGGTCGCGGCACCAATACGGTCGAAATCGCCCGCCAGCGTTTCCGCTTCACCGATGGCGCCGAAAAGACGGAAGAGGAAATCCGCGAGGAGCGCCCCCGCCAGGATCGCCCCGGCCGCTTCGACGGGCGCAAGCCGATGGCAAAGCGCGAAGAGTTTAACGACGAAGAGATGGCGCCACCGCGTCACGTACATTTTGATGAAGACGGCCGTGCGCCGGAGGAATTTGTGGCTAAACGTAACACCCGTATCGTTAAGCGTCCCGATCGCGACGATCAATCTGCCCTGACCTTCGGCAAGGCCGCACCCCGTCCCGCCAAGCCATCCGGCGATAAGAAGCCCTTCGGCGACAAGAAGAGCTTTGGTGACAAGAAGCCTTACGGCGACAAAAAGTCGTTTGGGGACAACAAGCCCTATGGCGACAAGAAGTCGTTCGGCGACAAGCCACGCGGTCCCCGTCCCGAAGGCGGCTCGCGTCCGCCGCAGGGCCGTGAATTTGTCGGTACGCCGCGCGGTCCGCGTCGTGAAGACGCTGGTGCAGGCGAGCGCCCGGCCTTCACGCCACGCGTCAGGCCCGACAGCGAACGCGGCGAAGGTGCAGCGTTCAGTGGCGAGGCCAAGCGTCCCGGCCGCAACTTCTCGGAAAAGCCCGCACGCTTCCGTCCCGAAGGTTCGCCCCGTCCAGAAGGCCGCAGCTTCCGCCCTGAAGGCGCCGGTCGTCCTGAAGGCGGTAACTTCCGCCCGGCTGGCGATCGGCCCGCGCGTCCAACCCGTTCGGGTCGCGACGAATACGGCTCCGAAGCCAAGACCTATGGCAAGCCGCGCATGCGTCCCGATGGCAAGCCTGCGCCCAAGCGCGATGGCGCCGCTCCCGCCCGTGGCCCGCGCCCCGGCGGTGCCGGCAAGCCTGGTGGTTTCGGCAAACCCGGTGGTTTCAGCAAGCCCGGCGGTCGCCCAACTGGTGGCGCAGGCCGTCCTGCTGGTGGTCCCGGCCGCCCAGCCGGTGGCGCAGGTCGCCCGTCTGCAGGTGGTCGTCCCGCCGGTGGTGCCAGTCGCCCGTCCAGCGGTGCGCCGCGTCCTTTTGGCGGTGCAGGTCGTCCCGCAGGCGGAGCCGGTCGCCCGTCCAGCGGCGGTCGCCCTTCGGGTGGCGGCGGCAGGCCTTCCAGCGGCCCTTCGCGTCGTCCAAAGTCCTAATACATGCGCATCGTTGCCGGTAAATTCCGCGGCAAGCAGCTCAACTCTCCGTCGGACGATTCAATTCGCCCGACGGCGGACCGCGTTCGTGAATCGATGTTCAACATCCTGTCGTCGCGCATTGGCCCGGTGTTCGACGGCGTGCGCGTGCTCGACCTGTTCGCCGGCACCGGCGCGCTGGGCCTCGAAGCCCTGTCGCGCGGCGCCAGCCACGTCACCTTCGTCGATATGGGCGTAGAATCACGCGGCCTGATCCGCGACCACATTGAAGCCTTCGGGGCAGGGGGCATCACCAAGCTCCTCCGCCGCGACGCTACCGACCTCGGCACGCCAGGCACATTCGGGCAGTTTGACCTGGTGTTTCTAGACCCGCCCTACGGCAAGGGCCTGGGTGAACAGGCAATGGCCAGCCTCGCCGCCGGTGGCTGGCTGCAGCCGGGGGCAACACTGGTGTTCGAAGAAAGCGTCGATGCGACGGTCGAGATCCCGGCCGGTTTTACGCTGGATGACCGCCGGGAATACGGCTCGGCCGCGGTGCATTTCCTGACGTTTGGGGACGCCGCCTAGTCACCACACATTCGATGTCACCCCGGCCTTGAGCCGGGGCCCATCTCGAGATCGCGCCTCAGCCGCAAGGTCATGATGTTGTCTGATCCACCGGCCGTCACCCACGGGCTTGACCCGAGGGCACTTCACCTACCTAACGCCCCGAAAGTGCAGACCCCTCGGGTCGATCCCGAGGGTGACGATCAATGTTGGGGTTGGCTGGGTTGGCACCTCGTTCTAAGCCGCCTGAGCTACGCAAACCTCGCACTTGCCCCGAATTTCCATCGTCGTGCGCTCGACCTTAAACCCCTTGGCTTGAGCCCAGTCGCCCAGTCGTTCCTCGATCACCGCATCGGCGAACTCATCCACCTTGCCGCAGCCTTCGCAAATCGCAAACGCAATTAGCCCCTTGCGATGGCAATGCTCATCCGCACAGGCGACAAACGCATTCAGCGATTCCAGCCGATGCGCCAGCCCGCGTTCCACCAGCTTGTCCAGCGCGCGATACACCTGCAGCGGCGCCCGCAACCCATCGGCCCGCAGCTTGTCGAGAATATCATAAGCGCTGAGCGGCCCGACCGAGTGGTTGAGCGCGCCCATCACCAAGCCCTGGTTGCGCGTCAGGTCGGCTGGTACGTCGTGACTATGTGCCATGGGTCTCTTCTCTCCTGCCGAACAGTCGCGTCACCGGAACCGCCAACGACACAAGGAATATAAGCAGCGCCATCACCACAATCGATGGCCCCGAGGCCGTATCCCAGGTTCTTGATCCGAACAAGCCGCCGACCACCGCGATGGCGCCGAGCACCGCCGCAACCGCCGCCATCATTTCGGGCGTTGCGCTGAGCCGCCGCGCCGTAGCGGCCGGAATGATCAGCAGCGAAGTGATCAGCAACACGCCCACCAGCTTCATGGCGATAGCAATCACGGAAGCCATCAGGATCATCAGCACCAGCCGGCTCGCCTCGGGCCGCAGCCCTTCCGCTTCAGCCAATTCCGGGCTCACCGTCGAAGCCAGCAGCGGCCGCCAGGCGAGAACCAGGATGACGAGGATCGCCAAGCCGCCGCCATAAATGATCGCAATATCTTCCACCGAAACGGCGAGAATATCACCGAACAAAAAGCCCATCAGGTCGATGCGAACCGTGGTGATAAAGCCAACCAGCACCAGCCCCACGGCCAGCGTCGAATGGCTCAAGATACCCAGCAGCGCATCGGTCGACAGTGTCGCCTGCCGCTGCAGTACGATCAGTGCTCCGGCCACCAGCGCCGCCACGGCAAATACGCCCAGCGTCATGTTGATCGACAGCAGGATCGACAGCGCCACGCCCAGCAGCGCCGAATGCGCCATGGTATCGCCAAAATACGCCATCCGCCGCCAGACCACGAAGCAGCCGAGCGGGCCGGCAACGAGGGCCAAGCCGACACCGGCAATCAACGCGCGAGAAAAATAGTCACCGAACATGGTCGTGCCCCGCGTGATCGTGGTGGTCGTGCTCATGCCCCTCGGGCGTGACGCAGCCATCGTCATGATGTTCGTGGTCGTGGTGATGCTGGTAGATCGCCAGCGACCCCGCCGCCCGCTCGCCAAACAGCTTGAGATATTCCGGGCTGCGCTGCACCGCCGATGGCGTGCCGCGGCAGCACACATGTCCATTGAGGCATATCACCGTATCGGTCTCAGCCATCACCACATGCAGGTCGTGCGAGATCATCAAGATGCCGCTCTGCGTCGTGTCGCGGATCTGGCGCACCAACTCATACAGCGCCACCTCGCCAGAGAAGTCGACGCCTTGCACCGGTTCGTCCAGCACCAGCAAGTCAGGCTTGCGGATCATCGCCCGGGCAAACAGCACGCGCTGAAATTCACCACCGGACAATTCCTGCACCGCCGCCTTGAGCAGGCGCGCCGCCCCAACCGCCTCAAGCGCTGCGTGGATTTCACTGGACGTATAGCGCCCAGTCAGTGTCATCAGCCGATCCACCGTAAGCGGCAACGTCCAGTCGATGGTCAGCTTCTGCGGCACATAGCCGATCCGCAGCCCAGGCTTGCGCACCACGGTGCCGGTGCTGGGCTTGAACACGCCGGTTGCCAGCTTGGCCGTAGTTGACTTACCCGAGCCGTTCGGCCCGATCAGCGTCACGATTTCACCGCGCGCAATGGTCAGGTCCACGCCGCTGACCAGCGTGCGACCGCCTCGCGTCACGCCCGCATTGCTGAGGGTGATCAGCGTTTCTCTTTGTACCCGTGCATCCATTCGAAACCCCTTGACGCCCTTCAATACGTTATAGCATAACATCGCCGCAAGCGTAATAACATAACATATCACGCTCCAGACTGTTCCTGACAAGAGGCTCAAGCCGATGAAACTGCTCGCCCCCCTCGCCCTGCTGGCCGCGACGCTCCTCACCTCCACAGCCTTCGCCGCGCCCAATGTGGTCGCCACGATCAAGCCGGTCCATTCGCTGGTTGCCGCCGTGATGGCCGGCGTCGGCGAACCCACCCTCATCGTCAAGGGCTCAGCCTCGCCCCACACCTATGCACAGCGCCCATCCGATGCCGAGGCACTGGAGTCAGCTGACGTCGTGTTCTGGACCGGCCATGGCATGGAGCTGTTTCTCGGCGATGCGCTGACGACGCTTGCCGGCAAAGCCAAGGTAGTCGAACTGGCCGACGCGCCGGGCATCGAGCTGTTGCCGGTCCGCGAAGGTGGCGCCTTCGAGCCGCATTCCGACGGCGACGAAGCCGGGCATGACCACGCCCATGAAGGCCACGAGCACGGCGAGGGCGACATGCACTTCTGGCTCGACCCCGAAAATGCGAAGCTGATGGTTGCCCAGATCGCCACGACCCTGTCGGAAGCCGACCCCGACAACGCCAGCGCCTATCAGGCCAATGCCGAAGCCGAACAGCTCAAGCTCGACGCGCTGGAAGAAGAACTGAAGATCACCCTGGCCCCAGTCGCCGACAAGCCCTTCGTCGTGTTCCACGACGCCTACCAGTACTTCGAAGCCCGCTTCGGCCTGTCGGTGGCAGGCTCGGTCACCGTCACGCCCGACGTAACACCTGGCGCCGCCCGCATCGACGAACTCAAGGCCAAGGTCGCCACCCTTGGCGCCACGTGTGTGTTTGCCGAACCCAATTTCAAACCCACCATCATCTCGGCCATCACCGAAGGCACGCAAGCCAAAGCCGGTGTACTCGACCCCGAAGGCGGAGCGCTGACTGAGGGCGTGGATCTCTATCCAACGCTCCTGCGCGGCCTTGCCACCAGCCTGGTCGATTGCCTGAAGTAGTTCTGAATTAAGAGGGTACCCCCACCTAACCTCCCCCTGAAAGGGGGAGGAACTTGCCGGTGGGTGTCCTCGAATGTGCCCCAATCATCGGCAGGACTCCTCCCCCTATCAGGGGGAGGCTGGGTGGGGGTACCCAACAAGGACTCTTGCTTCCCTCCATCCCGAGGGAATGCTCCCCATGCCGATCACCAATCAACCAACCCCCCTCACTCCAAGAGCGAGGGACCACCCCATCACGCCTAAAACTCCATTTGTAACGTGCTAACATATCGGAAAACTCGATGAACGCTCGCCTCCTGCTACCCCTCCTCGCCGCTACGGCACTTACCGTCCCCACCTTCGCCGATGACCACGCCTCCGCCTGGCGCCTGTTCATCGCCGACCACGCCAAACCCCAGATCACCGCGCTCGATCTCGCAACCGGCGACACCATCGCCACCTTCCCGCTAGCCAGCCCGGCAACCCTCTACACCACCGATGGCGGCGTCTTCGCCGTACAAGGCGCCGGCAACCAGGTCTCCGCCATCGACAGCGGCATCGCCGTCGACGATCACGGTGACCACGGCGATATCGAAATCACCGATCCCGTTCTGGTCGATGCTGTCATGACCGGCGAAAAGCCTGCCCACTTCGTCGAGCACGGCGGCAAGGCCGCGCTGTTCTCCGACGGGTCGGGCCTGATCAACCTGTTCGATGCCAAGGAATGGGCTCACGACGGCATCCTCGCCACGACCCAGCTCGATAGCGGCACGCCGCACCACGGCGTCGCCGTTCCCTGGGGTGACTACACGTTGACCTCCGCCGCCAATGCCAAAGACGAGAAGAAGCCGCGGATCGGTCTCAACGTCCTCGACTCCGACGGCAAGCAGGTTGGCGAAACCCATGCCTGCGTCGACCTGCATGGCGAGGCAACCTCAGGCAATCTGGTGATCGTAGGTTGCGCCGATGGCGTGCTGATCGTCTCCGGCTCGGGCGAGCCCCAGATCATCAAGCTCCCCTATGACGGCCTGCCCGAAGGCAAGTCGACCACCTTCCTCGGCGGTGTCGGCGTGCAGTATTTCCTCGGCAACTACGGCGCCGACCGTGTCGCCATCATCGACCCTGCTGAAGCCGAACCCTTCCGCTTGGTCGACCTGCCAACCCGCCGCGTGCATTTCGCCGTCGATCCAATCCGGCCGAAGTTTGCCTATGTCTTCACCGAAGACGGCAAGCTCAACCAGCTCGACATCGTGTCCGGTGAAATCGTGAAGTCGCTGGCAGTGACCGAGCCCTATTCCATGGATGGCGAATGGAGCCTGCCGCGTCCGCGCATCGCCGTGGCCGGTGACGTGGTCGCCGTGACCGACCCAAATGCTAGCAAAGTGCATCTGATCGACATCGCCAGCTTCACCGAGGTCCGCAGCATTCCCGTCGCCGGCGCGCCCTACAATATCGTCGCTGTCGGCGGCTCCGGCACGGTGCACTAACGAATAAGGCCAGCCCGGTCCGCCGGGTTGGCTACTTCAACGGCCCCTTGAAAATGAAAAAGGCGCCCAGCCCGATCAGCGCAAAGCCCACGCCATGATTCAGCGTCAGCTTCTCGCCGAAGTAGAACACTGTGAACACCGCGAAGACGCTCAGCGATATCACTTCCTGGATGGTCTTGAGTTCCGACGGCGAATACACCGCCTCGCCGATCCGGTTGGCTGGCACCGCCAGCCAGTATTCGAAAAACGCTATGCCCCAGCTGATCATCACCGCGATCCATAGCGCCGAGCTCGGCCACTTTAGATGCCCGTACCAGGCGAAGGTCATGAACACATTGGATGCGAGCAGCAGGCCGATCGGCGCCAGCGTAGCGAAGTTGAAGCCCAAGGCGCTCTCCTGAAACCGGCAAGCCCGGCGGCTCTATCTAGCCACAGTCACCACGCCGCGAAAGCGCCATTCAACGTAGGTGCTTGGTCTTCTGTTCCAGCCCATACAGATCGTCATGCAGGCTATCCATGCGCGCCTTGAGCGCAGCCTGCGCGTCATAGACGCCGCGGTTATAATAGTA
>JAQGKG010000072.1 GCA_028290245.1 Devosia sp.
GTTCGTATTGTATCTGGGGTTCATCGCTCTCACACTGCCGGTGCTGACGCCACAATTCCTCAAGTCACGCGCCGACAGTACTGACGCACCGACGCCACTGATCTTCCTCGTGGTGCTAGGGGTTGTCGGCACCTGTTGCGCGACGCTGTTCGCGGCATTGAACGGAGACGGCGGACCGCTGCTCTATGAGGTGATCCTCAGCGTCGCCTCGGTGCTGCTGGGCTGGTTCGTCATCCACACCATCGCGGCGATGCACTATGCCTATGAGTATTACGAGTCGCCGTCGGCCAGTCCCGGTGACAACCCAGGCGAACTGATCGGCGGGCTGGAGTTTCCCGAGGGCGATAATCCGGATGGCGTGGCATTTCTCTATTTCGCCTACGTAATCGGCACCGCCTTTGCAGTCTCCGATATCCGCGTCACCTCCAACAAGATGCGAAAGATCGTGGTGATGCATTCTACCTTCTCGTATTTTTTCAACACGCTGATCGTTGCCGCGACTGTGAACGTGGCCGTCGCCGTGGGTGGCATTTAGCCGGGTTGCCCGTGATTGGTTCGCATGCGAAACCTTGGCCAATAGAGACCCAAGGAGAATCCCGCCATGAAAACCCGCGCCGCCGTAGCCTTCCAGGCTGGCAAGCCGCTTGAAATCGTGGAGGTCGATCTCGACGGCCCCAAGCATGGCGAGGTGATGATCGAGATCAAGGCGACTGGTCTCTGCCATACCGATGATTTCACCCTGTCGGGTGCAGATCCCGAGGGCCTGTTCCCAGCCATCCTCGGGCATGAGGGCGCCGGCGTCGTGGTCGATGTCGGGCCGGGCGTCACGTCGCTGAAAAAGGGCGACCACGTCATCCCGCTCTACACACCGGAATGCCGCGAGTGCTACGCCTGCCGCTCCGGTAAGACCAACCTCTGCACCGCCATTCGCGCCACGCAGGGGCAGGGGCTGATGCCGGATGGCACCTCGCGCTTCAGCTTCGAAGGCAAGCCTATTTTCCACTACATGGGTTGCTCGACCTTCTCGAACTACACCGTGCTGCCCGAGATTGCGGTCGCCAAGATCGACGCTTCGGCCGCCTTCGACAAGGTTTGCTACGTCGGCTGCGGCGTCACCACCGGCATTGGCGCAGTGATCAACACCGCCAAGGTTGAAATCGGCGCCACCGCCGTGGTGTTCGGCCTCGGCGGCATCGGTTTGAACGTGCTGCAGGGCCTGCGCCTAGCCGGCGCCGACATGATCATCGGTGTCGATCTGAACAATGACAAGAAAGCATGGGGCGAGCGCTTCGGGATGACGCATTTCATCAATCCCAAGGAGATCGAGGGCGATATCGTGCCCTATATCACCAACCTGACCAAGCGCCGCGGCGACCTGATAGGCGGCGCCGACTACACATTCGACTGCACCGGTAACACCGCGGTTATGCGTCAGGCACTCGAATGCAGCCATCGCGGCTGGGGCAAGTCGGTGGTTATCGGCGTGGCCGGCGCGGGCAAGGAAATCTCCACCCGCCCGTTCCAACTCGTCACCGGCCGCACCTGGATGGGCACGGCCTTTGGCGGCGCCAAGGGCCGCACCGACGTGCCAAAAATCGTCGACTGGTATCTCGACGGCAAGATCGAGATTGATCCCATGATCACGCACACGCTGCGCCTCGAAGACATCAACAAGGGCTTCGAAATGATGCATTCCGGCGAAAGCATCCGCAGCGTCGTGGTTTACTAAAGCCATGCCAGACCCAACCATTTTCGTCGACGCCGACGCCTGTCCCGTCAAGGACGAGGCAATGCGCGTTGCCGAGCGGCTGGGTTTGGTCATCACCTATGTTAGCAATGGCGGGGTACGGCCGTCGCGCGATCCAATGGTGCGGATCATCGTCGTACCGCAAGGCGCCGACGCCGCCGATGACTGGATCGTCGAGCAGGCGCAGGCCAACGACATCGTGCTGACGGCCGATATTCCTCTCGCCAGCCGCGCCATCGACAAGGGCTGTCACGTGTTGGGCTTCACCGGGAAGCCCTTCACCCCAGCCTCCATCGGCATGGCCCTGGCCATGCGCGACCTCAACCAGCACCTCCGCGAAACCGGCGAAAGCAAAGGCTACAATGCCGCGTTTAAGCCCGCCGATCGTTCGGCGTTTCTGAGTGCGCTGGATACGCTGGGACGGAAGGCGAAGTCGCTGTCAAAGCCAGCGGCCTAATCTTCCTCGTCGTCCTCGACATCCGTCAGATAAACCGAGACCTCGACATCAATATCATACCCGCCAATTGCCGCCGCGACATGCGCGGGAATGCGGGCTGACATGGCTTCGCCGTGCTCGGGATAGTCGAAGGCTATGTCCAGTACGGCTTTGCCGATGCGGCGGTCATTCAGCATGGCGGCAATCACCGGGCCGGAGCGTTCGGCGAAGTCGAGCAGGCTGCGCACCGGATTGTTCACCGGTATGTCCACCTGGGCGTAGAAACTCGCCTCGGCATCTTCCGGCTCATAGCGGACCGTCAACTGCTTGAGCGCGGTCTCGAGTTCGGCCTGGGGCAGGGTGACGCCCGACAGGCGCAGGGCGATGGCGAAGGGGGCAAACTGGCTCATCAGCTTCGTCCGGCAGTGGCCGCAAACAGAGCAATGGCCGCGGCGTTGGAAACGTTGAGCGACTTGATCGGACCGGGCATGTCCAGCTTGACCACTTCGTCGCACAATTCGCGGGTGCGCTGGCGCAGGCCCTTGCCCTCGGCGCCCATGACAATAGCCAGTGGCTGATCGCCCGAACGCGGCTTGAGCTGCTGGTCGGATTCAGAATCAAAACCCAGCACCAGCATGCCGCGTGCCTTGAGCTTTTCCAAAGCATCGGCAAGATTGCGAACCTCGATCATCGGCACGAGGTCGAGCGCCCCGGAGGCAGCCTTGGCCATGACGCCGGTTTCGCGCGGCGAATGACGTGCCGTGGTGATGACGGCATCAGCGCCAAAAGCACAGGCGGTGCGCAGGATGGCGCCGACATTGTGCGGATCGGTGATCTGGTCGAGCACGACCACGAGCTGCAGCGGCGTGATGTCGTCGAGCCCGAAGCGGCTCACCGGATCGACTTCGAGGGCAGCGCCCTGATGTACGGCGTCCTCGCCCAGCAGCAGGTCGAGTTCCTTGGGCGTGGTTTCCTTGACGGTGACCTTGCCGATCTCGCCGGTCTCTTTCAACCGGTTGAGGGCGTTCGGTGTGGCCAGCAGAACCTTCTTGATGCGGTTCTTGTTGTCCAGCGCAGCGCGCACCGTATGCAGGCCATAAAGATAGACCGGGCCGGCATCGATATCGTATTTTGGTTTGGGCGGAAATTTGTTGAAGCTCATGGGGGAGCCGTAGCGCCTTTGCGCGAAAGCGGCAAGCGCCTGCCGCTATAGTCGGTGCTTGCGCGCGATCACTTGAGCCAGTAGCCAGCCGCAACCGAGGCCGATAGCTGCACCGGCGAGCTTGACCAGGGCATCGCCCTCCCGGCCGTGACGATCGGGGTGCAGTGTCTGTAACCACTCGAGGCCCACGACGCTGATCAGTATCACTGCAGCAGCCAGCCACAGGTGGCGCGGATAAGCCAAAGCAAACAGCAAGCCAACTGCAAGAAAAGCCGCAGCACGCTCCATATCGACCGGCAGCAGGCTATGCGGCCGCAAGCCGATCGGCGACAGCGTGGCAAAGGCAATGAACAGGAATGCGAGCCAAGCAAATATTCGGAAGGTCGTCTTTGTCATGCAACCGTCATAGCCTCAGCAATCGAGTGCAATCCAGCCGCAAAAATGCATGCCGCATCACAACTGCCTATTGCGGGGCAGCCCATTTGCCATGTGCGGGGAGGACGATGGTGGAGGGGACTGGATTCGAACCAGTGTACGCTAAGCGGTCAGATTTA
>JAQGKG010000084.1 GCA_028290245.1 Devosia sp.
CAGCAGTTCGTAATCCTCAAGCGCGTCGCCGCCCACCTTGAGGAAGCGATCGCGGACACGCTTGCGGTGGCCGTCGCGGTCATCGACCTCGGGTGTGATCTTGATGCTGGCGACCGGCTGGGTAACGTCCGCGACCAAGGAAAGGAAGGGCGCCTCGGCGAGTTCGTCGGGGCGGTCGGTCATCAAGCGGCCCGCGCTGCCATGGGATTGAATAGGCCGCCCGGCGACAGTGTGAAAATCTCGCGGCCGGTTTCGGTGATGCCGATCGAGTGCTCGCATTGCGATGACAGCGTGCGGTCGCGCGTCACAGCAGTCCAGCCGTCGGACAGTATTTTCACATCGGCGCGGCCGAGATTGATCATCGGCTCGATGGTGAAGATCATGCCGGGCTTGAGCGGCACGCCGCTGCCGGCACGGCCGAAATGCAAGATGTTGGGCTCGTCGTGAAAGAGTTGGCCGACGCCGTGGCCGACGAAGTCACGCACTACGCTCATGCGCTCTGCCTCGGCAATGGCTTGGATGGCGGCGCCGATATCGCCGGTGGTATTGCCGGGCTTTGCCGCCGCAATGCCGGCCTCGATGCTGGCATAGGTGACTTCGATCAGCCGCTCGGCCTTGCGGGAGATCTCGCCGACCGGATACATCCGGCTGCTGTCGCCGTGCCAGCCATCGACCACGAAGGTCAGGTCGATATTGACTATGTCGCCTTCGCGCAGCGGCCGGTCGTCGGGAATGCCGTGGCACACCACGTGGTTGATCGAGGTGCACAGCGAGTGGCGGTAGCCCTTGTAGAAAATCGTCGCCGGGACCCCACCATTGTCCATGCCGAACTCATAGGCGATCTGGTCGAGTTTGGCGGTGGGCACACCGGGCTCGACGAATTCCGTGAGGATGTCCAGCGCCTGCGCCGTGAGCGCGCCGGCCTTGCGCATGCCCTCGAAGCCTTCGCTGCCGTGCAGTGGAATGACGCCAGACCTGCGGTGCGCTTTCGCTGGGGCTTCGACGTAGGTGATCATGCAAGACTCCGAGTTACCTACAAATTAGTCGCTCGCAGCCGTGATGTGAAGAGCCGCACGCTTGCTTGACGCCGATATCGCGTGGGGGCATTGCTGATGCACAGCAAGCCACGGAAAACCCCTATGTCTGCAGACAGCATTACCGCCGCTCTTCTGGTCATTGGCGACGAAATTCTCTCGGGCCGCACCAAGGACGTCAACATTGGCGCCACCGCCGAATTTTGCACCGATCTTGGCATCGAGCTCAAGGAAGTGCGCGTGGTCAGCGACGAGACCAAGGAAATCGTGGCGGCGGTCAACGCCCTGCGAGCCCGTTACACCTATGTTTTCACCACCGGCGGCATTGGCCCGACGCATGACGACATCACCGCCGATGCGGTGGCCAAGGCGTTCTGCGTGGCGCTGCCGATCAATGACGAAGCTCGCGCCATGCTGGAAACGCGGTGGAAGCAGACCGGCACCGAGGTCAATGAAGCCCGTCTGCGCATGGCGCGGATTCCCGAAGGCGCCTCGCTGATCGTCAACTCGGTCAGTGCTGCCCCCGGTTTCCGTATGGAAAACGTGCATGTGATGGCTGGCGTGCCGATCATCATGCGCGCCATGCTCGAGGCCATCCTGCCGACGCTTAGGGCCGGCAAGAAAGTGCTGTCCGTCACCGTCAAGGCAGCGGTGGGGGAGGGGACTGTCGGCGGTCCGCTCGGCGCGCTGCAGGAGCAGTATCCTGACGTCAAGATGGGCAGCTATCCGCAGATGGGCAATGACAAGGTAATGACCGAACTGGTGCTGCGCTCGTCCGATCCGGCGAGGCTCGAAGAAGCCGCCGGCAAGGTGCGCGCCATGGTGGCCGAGGCGCACCAGCGGGCCGGCGTAACCCCACCCGACGAAGTCTACTGAGTTAGGTCTCCATTGCTGGGCAAAATCGCGCTGGACGATTGGCGCGGCGGCCGGGGTTTGCTAAGCACGGTCCCTTACCGGACGGCAGCTTCGGCGCAGGAGAGATGAATTGACTGATCCCAACCAGAAGTCCTTCCCCGTCACCTGGGACCAGTTCCATCGCGATAGCCGCGCCCTGGCCTGGCGCCTGGCCGGCATGGGCACCTTCGACGCCGTGGTTGCCATCGCTCGCGGTGGTCTCGTGCCTGCTGCCATCGTGGCGCGCGAGCTCAACATCCGCACCGTCGAAACCGTCGCCGTTAAAAGCTACGACCATCAGAACCAGAGCGGCATCCAGGTGCTGAAGCCCATCAGCCAGCAAGTGCTCGACCTCGCCAAGGCCGGCAAGAAAATCCTGATCGTCGACGATCTGGTCGACACCGGCTCCACCGCCCGCGTCGTCCGCGAAATGCTCCCCGGCGCCCACTTTGCGACAGTGTACGCCAAGCCAAAGGGCCGCGACCTCGTCGACACCTTCATCACCGAAGTGAGCCAGGACACGTGGATATTTTTCCCGTGGGATCTGGATGTGGCTTATGTCGCACCGATTAGTGGCGGGACGGACTGAGGAGCTTAACCAAGGGTCGAAATTAGCAGCGCGTTGCGTCCATAGTGTCCGTGAGCACCTCGTCGCCAGCAAAGCTGCTGCGTTTTAGCCATCGGGGAAGTGAGCGGGACAGGCCTTCGTCTCCGATCATGACTATGGTTTCCTGGGCGATCTCTTCAGCGAAACTGCTGTGCCCCATCCACGCCGATGTGAGCGCCTTCAGATCGGCCGAGACATAGAGGTCAACCTCGAATTTTGGATCGATCATGCACAGATCGGTGTCGCCATTTGGCCGGACAATCAGCCAATAGTTTCGATCCGATTTGCCGCTGACTTTAAGAATGAACTGAATGATCGCCTTGCGCCGGAACTGGTCCGTCACCTGGATCTTGCGGCGAATATTCCACATTAGAAGGTGATCATCGAGGCACTTGAGCTGAAGGGTTGGGTCGACATGGCGGTGTGCCCAGGCACCCAGTTCATGCACTAGTGGTTCAAGCTCGTTCGCCATGGGCGTTGTCCGATAATCGGTGTGCTTGTCTGCCCTAATGGCGCGGGTGAGAAGCCCCTGCATCGCCATATCCTTGAGGCGTTTGGAAAGCAGGCTGGGCGACATGCCCGGCACTCCGCGCTGAATATCGGAGAAGCGAGTCGATCCCGACCAGATCTCGCACAGGATGAGCATAGTCCAGCGCGGCTCCAGCATCTCACAAGCCATCGCGACGGGACAGAACTGCTGATAGCCCTGGGTTTGCATCGATTGCCTCCCACCTGAACATCTGGGATCATGCGCCAGCCGCGATATTCTAGCTACTGCAAAAACTGTAGCGGATTTGCTCCAGTTTCTGCAGTGGAGCCCTCTCCCCCACCAGGCATACCGTTAGAGCTTGCGGCGACATATCGCTCATGCCGCTCAACTCAGGGAGATATCCAATGAATGCGAACCAGGCCCTTTGGGAAAAAGGCGACTTCACGCGTATAGCCTCGACAATGCGTCAAAGCGGGGAAAAGCTTGTGGCTGCCTTGGGGATACAGCCAGGCATGACAGTCCTCGACCTCGGATGTGGCGACGGAACCACGGCCATTCCGGCGGCGAAGCTGGGCGCCAATGTCCTTGGCATCGATATTGCCCGCAATCTGGTCGAAGCCGGCAATCGCCGGGCAGCGGCGGAGCACCTCACCAACATACGTTTCCAGGAAGGCGACGCCAGCAATCTCGCGGGTATCGAGGATCACAGCTTTGATCTGGTCGTCAGCGTCTTCGGCGCCATGTTTGCGCCCCAGCCATTCAACGTTGCCGCGGAAATGGTCCGCGTCACCAAACGCGGCGGCCGGATCGTCATGGGCAACTGGATACCCAACGACCCCACCCTTGTGGCGCAAATCCTGAAGACTAGCGCTGCCTATTCCCCTGCGCCAGCCGAGGGATTCATCAGCCCGATGACGTGGGGCATGCACAACAATGTCCTCGAGAGATTTGCCGCCGCTGGCATTCCGGCTGAACAGGTTTCGTGCATCGCCGACACCTTCGTTTTCGAGTCCCCGAAGTCCCCGACCGCATTTGTCGATGAGTTCCGACAATATTACGGCCCGACCATGAACGCCTTTGATGCAGCGGACAAAAACGGGCGGGCCGAAGAGCTTCAAGAGGAACTGAAGGCGCTGTTCACCGCGCAAAACGTGAGCTCCGTCGAGGGGACCACCACCGTGCCGGCCACCTACTTGCGGGTAAGCGTTTCAGTATAGATGCGCCCAAGTCGAACGATGGCGGGTTTGGTGATCGTTTTTGGTGGGCGAGGCGACCACTGTGGGGGTCGCAAGGGGCAGTAAGATCGTGGTTCTGGCTTTCAGCGCTGGCTGCCGATGTAGAGGCTTTTGCGAAATTTTCGCGACGCGAAACTTGTCCCCAGGCCTTTGCGGGCGAAAGCCCTCGGGACGAAAGCCGCTTCATACCGTGTATCCGCCCCGCCCCAGGCCGGGCGGCGTTTTCTGTTGTTCGGTGATTGGCTAACAGCGTTGGCACGGCGGTGGCGGCATGCTAATCGCCCATGCGACGCGGGCGTGGTGAAACTGGTAGACACAAGGGCCTTAAAAGCCCTCGCCGCTAGGCGTACGGGTTCGACCCCCGTCGCCCGCACCAAACTTTGAAGTGATGTGATGATCGAACGTATCGAGACCGGAATTGCGCCATCGTCGGCGCCCATCAGTGACGCCATCCGGGCCGGCAAGCATGTGTGGCTGGTGGCGATTGCCGAAGATCCGATAAGCGGCGAGATCGTCGAGGGCGGCATCGAGGCGCAAGCGCGGCGCTGCATGCAGAATATCGAGATTGCAGTTCGGGCGGCCGGCGGGACGCTGGCAAACCTGGTGATGATGCAGATATTCCTCATCGACAGCGCCGATGCGCCGGGGATGAACCTGGTCTATCGCGAGTTCATCACCCAGCAGCCTTATCCGGTGCGTGCCACCGTGGTGGTCAAGGAATTGCTCGCCAAGGGCCTGCGGATCGAGATCGCCGCGCAGGCGGTATTGGACTGATGCTGCTCAAGCTGGAACTGCTGGAGCAGATCATGGCGGGCCAGGTCGACCTGGTGTTCCGGCGCTGGAGCCGGCCCAGTGTCAAGGGCGGTGGCACGCTCAAGACCAAGGTGGGCCTGCTGTCGATCGGAGCGATTACCGATATGGACCCCAATGATGTGACCGAGACCGATGCGCAGCGGGCTGGGTTCAGGGATGTCGCCGATTTTCGCAAATGGCTCGATACGATGAAGCCGGGACATTTGTTCCAGCGCATCGAGGTCGGGTACCTGGGCGACGCTGCCTAGAACGGCGTTGGCGCCACGAAGGTCATGAATTCATCGGTCGTTGGGTGGGTGAAGCCCAGTTCAGCCGCGTGCAGTTGCAGGCGATCGGCGGCGGCGAAGGCTTCCGGATCGGCATAAAACGCATCGCCCAGAATCACATGGCCGATAGACATCATGTGAACCCTGAGCTGATGGGTGCGGCCGGTGAGGGGATGGAGACGCACGCGGGTGGCATTGGCCTCGCGCTCCAGCACGGTCCATTCGGTCTGTGACGGTCGGCCGTTTTCATGATCGACGCGCTGGCGGGGCTTGTTTTCCCAGTCGGTCGCCAGCGGCAAATCGACGAGGCCAGTATCGGCTTCGATGATGCCGGCGACGCGGGCGATGTAGGATTTGGTGGTCTTGCGGTGTTCGAACTGGCTGCCAATGCGGCCATGCGCGCGCTTGTTCAGCGCCAGCACCAGAACGCCCGATGTATCCTTATCGAGCCGATGGCACATGCCGGCGGTCGGCCATTTCTGGCGGGCGCGATGCTCGACGCAGTCCCACAGCGACGGGTCCTTGCCGGGCACGCTCAGCAAGCCGCTCTGCTTGTCCACGACGAGGATATCGTCATCGACATGCAGCACGTTGAGGTACGGGTCGAGCGGGGGAAAATAATTGACGAGAGTGGGCATGGGACCAAGCATGGGCGCCATTTACCAGACCATGAGCGCTTTGACCAATAGCTCGCCGCTCGGAGCTAACACGGGAATGTCAGCGACTTAACGGAACGGCGAAGGGCTTTGTCCGTTGTGTACGCAATATAAACCTAACAGGAGCCTATCATGCACAAAGATGAAGTTGACGGCGTCGGCAAGCAAATGAAGGGCGCCATGAAGGATGCCGCAGGCGGTCTTACCGGCAACGAAAAACTGCAGGCAGAAGGCAAGCTCGACAAGGCAGCCGGCAAGGTTCAGCAGAAGGTTGGCGAAGCAAAAGATGCAACGCGCGACGCACTGAAGAAATAAGCCGAACACTGAACACCAAAGGGGCCGTCCATCTGGGCGGCCCTTTCGTTTGTCGATTAAATCCGGTGATGGTGGATTGTGACATACGAGGGCCCTAAGGTTCTCGCTAAAATATGTTCGGATTTAGCGATGAGTTTTGCGTTCAAGACGAAGAATCACGTGCTGCGACAGGTGCGATCCATCGCGGCCGAGCAGGTAGATAAGGCCATTGGCGAGGTCGAGGAACAGCCGGAAGACTTCGACGCAACGGTTCATCAGTTGCGACGGCGATGCAAGAAGCTGCGTGGATTGCTGCGCATGGTGGAGCCGCATTTCAAGAATTTTTCGGATGAGAACGCGGCGGTGCGGGATGCTGCCGATCTGCTGGGTGGTGTGAGAGACGCGCGCGTCATGGTTGAGACGCTCGATGCGTTGGTAGCCGACAAGTCGGGCCATGCTGCCGCAGCCCAGGCCATCGCTGCACGACAGTTGCTGGTGACTCGGGTGGAGCAACTGGCCCAGGACAGTGATCAGGCGACGACGCTGAAGCAGTTTGCCAGCATGTTCAGCGAAATCGCCTCGCGCATCGCGCATTGGGAGTTCACGGGCCGCG
>JAQGKG010000092.1 GCA_028290245.1 Devosia sp.
GGATGTTGGTGGTGTCCACCTGCAGGAATTCCTGCTGCGGGTGCTTGCGGCCGCCCTGCGGCGGAACCGAAGCCACGGTGCCTTCCATGATCTTTAGCAGGGCCTGCTGCACGCCTTCGCCCGAAACGTCACGAGTGATCGACGGGTTGTCGGACTTGCGGGATATCTTGTCGACTTCGTCGATGTAGACGATGCCGCGCTGGGCCTTTTCGACATTGTAGTCGGCGGCCTGGAGCAGCTTGAGAATAATGTTTTCCACGTCCTCGCCGACATAGCCGGCTTCGGTCAGCGTGGTGGCATCGGCCATGGTGAATGGCACGTCGAGAATGCGGGCCAGCGTCTGGGCCAGCAGCGTCTTGCCCGAACCAGTCGGCCCAATCAGCAGGATATTCGACTTGGAAAGCTCGATATCCTGGTTCTTGGTCGAGTGGTGCAGGCGCTTATAGTGGTTGTGGACAGCCACGGAGAGCACGCGCTTGGCGCGATACTGGCCGATGACGTAATCGTCGAGCACCTTGCAGATATCGGCAGGTGTCGGCACGCCGTCGGAGGACTTGACCATCGAGGTCTTGTTCTCTTCGCGGATGATGTCCATGCACAGCTCGACGCATTCATCGCAGATGAACACGGTCGGACCGGCGATAAGCTTGCGAACCTCGTGCTGGGATTTCCCGCAGAACGAGCAATAAAGCGTGTTCTTTGAGGTTTCGCCGTTCGTTGTCTCTTTGGACATCCAGTCACTCCCGGGGGCAGAGCGCCCCCCAAACCAAGCGTTATCGGAAACCGTAACGCCTGAGCCTAAAGAAAGTCTAAGCCGAACCGATCCTAAAGACCGATCCGGCTTGAAGCAATTGCGCTTGGATCACAGTCCACGGCGCAACGGCAATGTGCTTAATGCAGCTCGATCAGACCGCCGCATCAGGAATGATGCGCTTTTCGTGGATGCTGTCGATCAGGCCGAAGGTCTTGGCCTCTTCCGGAGAGAGGAAGTTATCGCGCTCGAGAGCCCGCTCGACTTCCTCGTAGGTACGACCCGTGTGCTTCTCATAAATCTGATTAAGACGACGCTTCAAGCCCTCGACTTCCTTGGCATGAATCATGATGTCGGTAACCTGACCCTGATAGCCGCCGGAAGGCTGGTGGACCATGATGCGCGAGTTCGGCAGCGAGGTGCGCATGCCCTTTTCGCCAGCTGCCAGCAGGAGCGAACCCATCGATGCGGCCTGGCCCATCACCATGGTGGCGACGGCCGGACGGATGAACTGCATGGTGTCGTAAATCGACAGGCCCGAAGTCACGACCCCGCCGGGCGAATTAATGTAGAGCGCGATTTCCTTTTTCGGATTCTCTGATTCGAGGAACAGCAGCTGCGCCACGATGAGCGAGGCCATGTTGTCCTCGACCACACCGGTCACGAAAATGATGCGTTCGCGCAGCAGGCGCGAATAGATATCGAAGGCGCGTTCGCCCCGATTGGACTGTTCCACAACCATGGGAACGAGCGTGTTCATGTAGATGTCGTGCGGATCCCGCATGTGATGCCCCTTTGCCGTGCCATAGAGCGGACCTGGCCGGCTGAATGTGAAACACGATCCCTTCCCGAACGCTGGAGACGGGGGTCCGGGGATCATGCCGAAATTTCGAATCGACGCGATGGACGATTGCAGCCTACGCCGCCTTAAGAGCGGGTAAAGGCACAGATAGGCGGCAATGCGGCAGGCTTCAATAGGCGCAGGCTGCGATGTTACCGAACGGTGAACGGCCGATCGGAGCTGGCAGGCACCTGAGAGCAAGTGCAGATAGATGGCATTTTATGTTTCACTCTCAGTCTAAGTGCACGCCTGCCCTCTAAAGTCCTTTTCGAACAAGGACCTGACTATGACCACCAAACCCGCCATCTATGCTGGCCTGATCGCCTGTGCCACCTGATCCTGATCAAGGGCGCCAATGGCAACCTGCTGGAAGGCGTGATCCTTGGCGTCTTCGCACTGCTCGGCACTGTCATCTACGCCCGCACCGTCGGCCGCGGCCTCGATTAAGCCGAGAAAGCGACCGCGACGCCCTTCTTCTTGAAATAAGCCTGCATGATCTTGCGGCCCTGGCGGTTGGACTGCGCCAGCTTGGCGGGCTCGAAAATGGCCTCCTTCACGCCTTCCTTGGTCATCGCAGCCTTGAGAGCGGCGATATGCAAGTCCAGGTCCTCGTTATTGGCCTTGATCGAAGTGTAAATATTGTCGATGGCCTGGTTCAGGTTCAGGTCGCTCATAGGTGGGCTCCGAATACGTTTGCCCGATGCACTAGCGATTTTTGGGGCTTAGGCAAGCACAGCTTAACGATAGATCACGCTACGGTGGCCGATTTCGAGAACGAGAATGATCAGCTTGCCGTCCTGGATGTCGCAAATCATCCGATAGTCGCCGACCCGGAAGCGCCAGAAACCGCCAAGGCGGACGCCCGTCAAAGGCTCACCGATGCTCTTTGGATCATCCGAAGGCGCCAAGCGGTTATCGATGAAGTCGGCTATTCGAAGCTGGACCTGTTTGTCCAGCTTGCCAAATTGTCTATCAGCATGCTTGGAAAGTTCAATCGTCCAGGCCAAGACGGCGCTTCACTTCCTCGAATGAGGTAGTTTCGAGCGTGCCGTCTGCCTTCTGCTTCTGGTATTCGGCGATGGCAGTCATATCCTGCGTGTCTTCAATCACGCGGTAGATGGCCTCGAGCAACATGTCATCCAACGGCACACCATTGGATTGCGCGATGGAAAGCAGTTGGGCGTAGGTCTGGTCGCCAATTTCAACTGTGATAGTGTGCTTGGTCATCCGAACCTCCTGCTCTCCGCCCAATGTAACCCATTCCGCGCCGGGAATACATCATCGCCCGTTGCGTTCCTGTCGGCGCACCCTAATGTCCACCCAACCTCCTCCCGCATAAAGACTTCTCATGGGCGCTATTCTTCAGATCAAGCCGGTCACCGACGTTCCTGTTCATCGCCGTGCTAGTGCCGAGCCGCGAGATCCAGCGTTTTTCCAGAACCCCTATGCGTTTTACGATCAGCTCCATGCGAGCGATCCTGCGTTCTTCTGGGACCAGTATGGGCATTGGTGCTTTGCTGGCTTCAAGGATGTCAGCGCGCTGCTGCGCGACAAGCGGTTTGGCCGCGAAATCTTGCATGTGGCGACGCGAGAAGAGCTGGGCATGCCCGAGCCCAAGGCGCATACGGCGGCGTTCGACCTGACCGAGAAGCATTCGCTGCTCAACCTGGAGCCGCCGGCCCATACGCGCCTGCGCACCCTGGTGAACCGGGCGTTCGTCTCTCGCCACGTCGAGCAGTTGCGGCCGCGCATCGTCAAGCTGGCCAACGACATGATCGACAAGTTCGAGGGCGAGGATTCGGTCGACCTGATCAAGGCGTTTGCGGCCCCTATTCCGGCTGTCATCATTGCCGAAATGATCGGCTTGCCTGCCGAGAGCGCATCCGACCTGCTGGCCTGGTCCAACCGCATGGTGGCGATGTATATGTTTGGCGTCAGCGAGGAAACCGAGCTGGATGCCGACCAGGCGTCCCAGGCCTTCATGGATTTCGTTGGCGAAGCGATCAGGGAACGCCGCAAACAGCCGCGCGAGGACTTGCTGAGCCACATGCTGACCTCCGACCGTGGCGGCGATGTGCTGAGCGACGAAGAGGTGATGTCCACGGCCATCCTGCTGCTCAATGCCGGGCATGAGGCGACGGTCCACACCACCGGCAATGGCGTCAAATCCATCCTCCAAAGCGGTATCGATCCGGTTATGCTTTTCGCTACGCCGGAGCAGACCGAAGCTACCGTGGAAGAGTGCCTGCGCTTCGATGCGCCGCTGCATATGTTCACCCGCTATGCGCTGAGCGACCTGGAATATGGTGGTATCAACCTACGCAAGGGCGACGTGGTCGGGCTGATGCTGGGCGCTGCCAATCGCGATCCTGCCCGGTTCGCCAATGCCAATACATTCGACCCGTTCCGCACCGATGGCGCCAATGTCAGCTTCGGCGCCGGCATCCACTTTTGCATCGGGGCGCCACTGGCCCGCATCGAGCTGCAAGTGGCGTTCAGCGAGCTTTTCAAGCGGCTCCCGAAGCTGCGGCTGGCCGAGGAACCGCGGTACAATGACGTGTACCACTTCCACGGACTGCGGCGGTTGATGGTGGGCTGGCGCTAGAGGCTTGCCAGCACTCCCGGCACCAGCAGCGGCAGGTCTTCGCTGATCAGGCCCGGACCGCCAAATCTGGTCGCGGCTTCGGCGTGGAGCCAGACGGCGGCACAGGCGGCTTCCCACCCCTGCATGCTCTGGCCCATCAGCCCGGCGACCATGCCAGCTAGCACATCGCCCGAACCGGCCGTACCGAGCCACGCGGGAGCATTGGCATTGATGGCAGCACGACCGTCCGGGCTGGCGATGACAGTGTCGCTGCCCTTGAGAATCAGGATGGCGCCCGAATGTTCGGCCGCGGCACGGGCTTTCTCCAACTTGCCGCCGGGCAGGTCGCCGAACAGGCGCTGGAATTCGCCCTCGTGCGGCGTGAGGATGACCGGGCGGTCGCTGGCCTTGATGGCGGCGAACAGGGTCTCGGCATTGCCGGAGAAGCTGGTCAAGGCATCGGCATCGAGCACCGCGGCAGCGCCGGATTGGAGCACGGCGAGAACGTTGTCCACAGTGGTCTGCCCCTGCCCGGCGGCTGGCCCAATGACCACGGTGTTGATGCGTTTATCCCAGAGCAACTCCGCCAGTGCTGCGGTGTCTGCGGCAGGCTTGAGCATGATGGCCGTGACGTGATTGGCATGCACCAGCAGCGCCGCTTCGGAACCCGTGAGCGAGACGAGGCCCGCTCCGACACGAAAGGCACCCATGGCGGCGAGCCGGGCGGCGCCGGTCTGCAGTGGGCCGCCGGAGACGACCACAACATGGCCGCGATGGAATTTGTTGGCTTCGTTGTCGGCTTCGGGAATCGACCACAGGCTCGGCGTGTTCTGCCACGTCTTCGCGCCAATCCCATCGAGCGTGGTTTCGGCAATACCGATATCGGCTAGCACCACTTCGCCGCAACGATCGCGGCCGGGCTGCAGCAGGTGGCCGGGCTTCAGCCGGAAGAAGGTCACGGACATATCGGCGATGATGGCGGTGCCACGAATGGCGCCGGTACCACCGTCGAGGCCGCTGGGCACGTCCACGCTGACCACAGGCTTGGTGCTGGCATTGACCGCCTCGATGATCTCGGCAAACGCACCTTCGACATCGCGGTCCAGGCCAGCACCAAGCAGCGCATCGACGATCAGGTCGGCGCCTTCGATTTCCCTGGGGGTCGGCCCCTCGATGCGACCGGTCCACTGCGCGGCCATTGCCGCGGCGTCGCCCTTGAGCGCATCGCGTGAGCCGATCAGCCGGAGCTGCACAGGCCAGCCCTTCTGCTTGAGCAGCCGCGCCACCACAAAGCCGTCACCGCCATTATTGCCTGCACCGCACAGCACCAGCACCGAGCGCTGGTAGTAGCGTTCCATGACCGCCTCAGCGACTGCCTTGCCGGCCGCCTCCATCAGCGTCAGCGACTTTACGCCGGCCTCGACGGCCAGCCGGTCAGCCTCGCCCATCTGGCGCGGGGTGAGCAGGATGTCGGCTGGGGCGTGGGTCATGGCAAATCTTTCAACGGGCGCGACGGTCCAGTAAACAAAAAAGCCGCCCATTTCTGGGCGGCTTCAAATTCAGCGTTAGAACAACCTAGTGGTGGTGCTCTTCCGGAACTTCGTCCTCGTCAGCCTGGATCAGCTTGGCGAGTTCTTCGCGGGTCATCTTGGTCTCGGTGATGTCGCCCTTGTCGGCAACAAAGTCGACGACCTTGTTCTCGAACACGGGGGCGCGCAGGCCAGCGAGTGCCTGGGTATTCTTGCGGTAGTAGTCGTAGACCTGCTGTTCCTGGCCGGGGAAACGACGCACTTCGGCGATCAGTGCCTGCTGGTGCTCTTCCTCGGTCACGTTCACTTCATTCTGGTTGCCGATTTCGGCAACGACCAGCCCAAGGCGGACGCGGCGCTCAGCGATAGCCTTGTACTGCTCGCGCGCAGCTTCCTCGGTGGTGCCTTCGTCTTCGAAGGACTTGCCGTGGCTCTGCACTTCATGCTCGACGCGCTGCCAGATGGTGGCAAATTCGGCGTCGACCAACTGGGCCGGAACGTCGAACTTGTGACCTTCATCGAGTGCATCGAGAATCTGGCGCTTGATATGCTGGCGGCTCATGGTGCCGAGAGCGGCTTCCATCTGGGTCTTGACCGCAGCGCGCATGGCTTCGACGTTCTCGACGCCGAGGCGCTGGGCGAATTCGTCATTCAGCTCGCCGGTGTTCGGACCGTCGATGTGCAGCACGTTGACTTCGAACTGAGCCGTCTTGCCGGCGAGCTCTGCGCTTTGGTAGTCGGCCGGGAACGTCACTTCGATTTCGCGGGTCTCGCCCTTCTTCATGCCAACCAGTTGCTCTTCGAAGCCGGGGATGAATTCGCCGGTGCCGACGGTCAGGTGAGCATGGTCGGAGGTGCCGCCATCAAACGCTTCGCCGCCGATCTTGCCGACAAACGACAGGCCGAGACGATCGCCGGTTTCGACGACGCCGTCATCGCCCTTGTCCGTGTAGCCACGGTTCTGGGCAAATACGCGGTTCACTTCGGCAGTGACTTCCTCGTCGGTGATGTCGATCACCGGCTTGACCAGCTTGATACCGTCGAGATTCATCAGGGTGACGGGCGGCAGCACTTCGTATTCGACTTCGAATGCCAGGTCGGCATTGCCATCGAGCACTTCGTTGATCACGGCCTGATCGTCGGGCAGGTCGACCTTGGGCTGGGCTGCAGCGCGTTCCTTGCGCTCGTCGAGCGTGTCGGAAACGGTCGCGTTGATCGCGTCGGTCATCACTTCGGACATTGCCGAACGGCCATACATCTTCTTGATGTGTGCCAGTGGCACCTTGCCGGGACGGAAGCCCTTGATGTTGGCCTGGCCCTTGAGCTCTTCGAGCTTGGCGTTGAGGCGCGTGTTGAGGTCGGTGGCCGGAATAGTGACGCTCAGCTTGCGCTTCAGGCCTTCATTGAGGGTCTCGGTAACCTGCATTGGGTTTTGTCCCGTAAACATTGATCCTGGGCCTTAGTCCTATTGGTGCGGGTGAGAGGACTCGAACCTCCACGCCTTGCGGCGCTGGAACCTAAATCCAGTGCGTCTACCAATTCCGCCACACCCGCAAAAGGACCCGGTGGCCGGGTTGGCGTTGCATCTATATGAAGATGGAAAGCCCGTCAAAGCCTAGCTTGGCGATTTGCCGTGATTGAGGAGGCAACACGCCGATAGCCATGATCGAAGAGCGTTTGCCGCCTAATGCGCCATTTTTGTTGGATGCCTGTACGAAAACAAGCTAAAATATGCTCACAAAATGTGCAAACTGGCTACGTTTTGACCACCTCAACCATTGAACACAGCAAGCTTGCCTGACCAGTTCCAGTTAAACCCTTTGTTTTGCATGCATATTTGGCGTGGCATGGAGTGGCACAGGCCATGCATACGGGTGTGCGGTATCTGCAAGAAGTGCCACGTGGAGGCTCACAATGAAAAAGATCGAGGCTATCGTAAAGCCGTTCAAGCTCGACGAAGTCAAAGAGGCGCTTCAGGAAGTGGGCCTGCAGGGCATCACCGTAACCGAAGCCAAGGGCTTTGGCCGCCAGAAAGGCCATACCGAACTTTACCGCGGTGCCGAATATGTCGTCGACTTCCTGCCCAAGGTTAAGGTCGAAGTCGTGTGCCCGGATGAACTCGCAGAAAAGGCCATCGAAGCGATCCGCAATGCGGCGCAAACCGGTCGCATCGGCGACGGCAAGATTTTCGTCTACTCAATCGAGCAGG
>JAQGKG010000095.1 GCA_028290245.1 Devosia sp.
CGTTACAGGGTGAGACCGGCGCGGGCGGGATAAGGGCTCGGCTGCCGTTTCGTTGGCCGGGGCGGGAGACCGGAAAAACCATCCCCGTTCCCTCTGCCGCCGCGTCCGGTTGACGCGCGCCGGTCTCGTTTTTGGAAATCATCAGAGGCGAAGTTGGTTCCTGCGTCGCGACTTCACTTTCGAACTGAGTGTGCGTTTAACGCATCGGCTTGCTGAGGAACGGAGAACCACGCCGGGCGAAGCGCCATGGCGTTTCGACCCCCTTGGTGATGCCGATACGGGGACCAGTCGCGATGTCATGACTTTCGGCGGCAGGGAGGAGTTCGAAGGGCAGTGCGTCTAGGGGCAGTCCGTTGTGCGCTATGGTGACGCCCAGTGCTTGGCACAGTTTGCCGGGACCGGAGCAGAGCTGCCGCTCGCTCAATCCGCCGCGCCGCTCCTGCATGCGGCTGACCCAATGCAGCGGCTCGAGCGCCCGGATCAGCACGGCGCTGCCGGGCTGGCAGACGAAGTTGAGGCACCAGTGGATGCCGTAGATCTTGTAGACATAGGCATGGCCGGCGGGACCGAACATGGCGCTGTTGCGGGGCGTGGCGCCATTGAAGCTGTGCGAGGCGGGATCGGCCTGATCATAGGCTTCGACTTCGACGAGCGGACCACCGACGCCGTCGACCAGCAGGGTGACGCCGATGAGGTCACGAGCGACATCGGCGGCTGGACGGTGGAAGAAGGTGGGGGTGAGGGAGTTCACATCAGACCTTTGGGAAAATTCTTCGGCGGCTCCAGATGAGGTTTTAACGGGAGGCACACTGCCGCTCAACACCCACCGTCTTTTCCCTCGGGCTTGACCCGAGGGTCTCTATCAACACGGCGCAAGCGGCGAGTGGCCCTCGGGTCAAGCCCGAGGGAGAAAGCAGGGGGAGGTGGGCATTGTGACAGCGAGACTGGGCAGACCAAAGTCAGGCCACCCTGCCCCGGGCGGCAACGGGTACGGTCTCGATCAGTTTACCGTCGCGCACCAGATGCACCGCGTCGAACAGGTTGGTGACCGGGCAACAGTGGTTGGGAATGATAGCGATCTGCTCGCCGATTTTTGGGCCACCATTGACGCAGGCCGAGACATCGAGCGTGCCGTGTTCCTCGCTGAGGCCGACAACTTTGGCGTCGGGATAAGCGGGAATATAGCCGTGGCCGACAAGGCCCAGCAGGTCGCTGGTCAGCGCCTTGGAGCCGGCGTCGATAATGGCGCGGCCGGGGGTCGGATGGCTGACCACGGTCGCCAGAACCGTCAAGGCGCAGTCGTCATAGCTGGCGGCACCCGCGGCGACCTGCGAGCGGTCCATATAGATATAGGTGCCGGGGCGATATTCGGTGGCGACACCGGCTTCGTCGGCGTGCCAAATATCGGGCGTGCCACCTGTGGTGATGATTGGAACGGCAATCCCGGCCGCGTCGAACAAGGCCTTGGCCTCGGCTAGCCAAGCGGCGGCCTGCTGGTATTTACCCGCAGCGGGGTAGGTCATCAGGCCATGGAATTCGAGGCCGGGCGCGGCGATGATTTCACGCGCCAGTTCAAGCGCCGCTGTTGGCGACTGTACGCCGCAGCGGCCCATGCCGGTATCGCATTCGACCAGCACGCCGAGCGGTTTTCCGCCTGCGAAGGTCGTGGACAGGCCAGCGACACATTCCGTGCTATCGGCCACGACGCGAATGGTCACACGGTCATTGAGCGCCTTCAGCCGTGCCAGCTTGATTGCACCGATGATGTTGAAGGTCAGCAGCATGTCGGTGATGCCGGCGTCGGCGAAGACTTCGGCCTCGCCGAGCTTTTGCACGGTGATGCCGACGGCGCCGAGGTCGATCGCTTGCTGGGCGAAGCGGGGCAACTTGTGCGTCTTGATATGCGGCCGCAGCTTGAGCCCGCTCTGGTCGGCAAAATCCTGCACGCGCTTGAGATTGGCTTCGACGCGATCGAGATCGATCAGCACGGACGGGGTATCGAGGTCTAGAATATCGGTCATTTGCCCCTCAGGACGTCATCGACGAAACGCAGGTTTCCGGCTGTCAGCCCGGCATCGACCGGTAGCACCGTGCCGGTGATGCCGGATGCTGCATCGGAGCTATAGAACACGGCGGCATTGGCCACTTCCATGGGCAGAACCATGCGGCCCAGCGGATAATGCGGCAGTACGTTGTCGAGCAGGGTCGGATCGGCCGCGAGGCGATGGTCCCAGGCAGGGGTGCGGACCGAGCCGGGGCAGATCACATTGGCGCGGACGCCTTCGCCGCCGCGTTCGACGGCGATGGCCTTGGCATAAGCGATGAGGCCGGCTTTGGCGGCGGAATAGGCTGGATTGCCGTAGTGGCCGAGCGCGTTGACCGAGGAGATGAAGACGAGGCTGCCGTAGCCCCGATCTGCCATGGCGGCGACGATCGGGTCGGTCATGGCGTAGGCGCCGTTGAGATTGATGGCGAGTTCGGAGGCCCAGACGTCATCATCGACCTGGCCGAGATGTTCGGCGCGAGTGAAGCCGGCGTTGGAAACGACCGCGTCGGGGGTGCCATGCAGCTGGAGATATTGGGTAATCGCGTGGCGGGTGGCCTTGGGGTCGGCCTGATCGAATAGCACTTGGCCGGTTATGTCGAGGCCTTCCAGCATGGCGGCCTTGCGGTCTGCGCCAATCACTTGGGCCCCTGCATCGCGGAAAGCTTTGACCAGTGACTGGCCGATTCCGCCACCGGCGCCCGAGATCAGCACGGTCTTGCCGTCGAGGCGGAAGGGCGAGGTCATGTCAGGGTCCCTTGTATGCGACGCAGTCGATTTCGACCTTGCAGTCGACCATCATGTGGCTCTGGAGGGCAGCGCGGGCCGGCGGGTTTTCGCCAAAATACCCTTTATAAACAGCGTTGAAGCTCCAAAAGTCGCGGGGGTCGTCTAGCCAGATGCCGCAGCGGACGACGTGTTCGAGGCCGTAGCCGGCTTCTTCGAGGATGGCGATCAGGTTTTTGATCGTCAGGTGGGTCTGCTCGACGATGCCAACCCCTTGAATTTCCCCGTCTTTCATGGCGACCTGGCCGGAAACGAAGAGGAAGCCCCCGGCTTCGACGGCGCGGGCGAAGGGAAGGTTTTGGCCACCAGCACCCGCTTTTTCTGCTCCATAGCGCTTGATCGGCATTTTACCCTCGTTTTGAAATTCAGTTTCGTTATCTGGCACCCTAGCGCGCGAAAACATGGATTTCGCCTGCAAAATACCGTCACAAATGTAAATTTGTTACGTGATCTGGCACTTCTCGCTATGTTAGCGTCATCAGGCCGGTTTTCCAGCATGCTGGCACATTGCCTAGCGTTTTCATCCTGTTTTCCTGTGAGTTTCTTGTGCGCATCTTCACTGCCGCCCTGGCGACCGAAACCAACACCTTTTCGCCCATCGCGGTCGATAAGCGCGCCTTCGAGGCATCGCTGTATGCGAAGCCGGGCGAACATCCGGCGACGCCTACATTGTGCACGGCGCCGATCACCGTTGGCCGTGAAGTTTGTGCGCGTGAGGGCTGGACGCTGATCGAGGGTAGTGCCAGTTGGGCCGATCCGGCGGGTCTGGTGGCGCGGGCGACGTATGAGGAGTTGCGCGACGAGATACTGGACCAGTTGCGGGCGGCGCTGCCGGTCGATGGCGTGGTTCTGGGGCTGCATGGGGCGATGGTGGCGCAGGGGTATGACGATGCCGAAGGGGATTTGCTCTCGCGTGTGCGCGATATCGTCGGGCCGGACGTTTTGGTCTGTGCCGAGCTCGATCCGCATAGTCACCTGACGGCCAAGCGGGCAGCGGCGGCGAACTACTTCGTCTATTTCAAGGAATTTCCACATACCGACTTCGTCGATCGGGCGCGGGATCTGTGGGACATCGCGGTGCGGACGCTGAAGGGCGAAATCACGCCGGTGATGTCGGTGTTCGACTGTCGGATGATCGATGTGTTTCCGACCAGCAGGCAGCCGATGCGCGGGTTTGTGGATCGGCTATATGCCCTGGAGAAATCGGAACCCGGCCTGCTTTCGCTGTCGGTGGTGCATGGTTTCATGGCCGGCGACGTGCCGGAAATGGGCACCAAGGTGCTGGCGGTGACCGATGACAATGCAGCCATGGGTGCGGCGCTGGCCGAGAGGCTAGGACGGGAGCTGTTTGCGCTGCGCGGCACCTTCATGGTGGCGCAGGTGGACGAGAAAGCTGCGGTCGATGCCGCCATTGCGGCGCCGAATGGTCCGGTGGTGATTGCCGATGTGTGGGACAATCCGGGTGGCGGCACGGCGGGCGATGCGACGGTGGTGCTGGCCGAGTTGATCGCGCGCGGCGTGAGCGATGTAGCGGTGGGGACGATTTGGGATCCGATTGCGGTGCAAATCTGCATGGCGGCGGGCGAAGGGGCGGTCATTCCGCTGCGGTTTGGGGCCAAGTCGGCCCCGCATACGGGGAGTCCGATCGACCAGACGGTGACGGTGCGGGCGCTGGTGCGGGACGCGCAGATGCGGTTTGGCGAGAGTTTTGCGCCGTTTGGCGATGCGGCGTGGATTTCGTTTGCCGGGATCGACGTGATTCTCAACTCGACGCGGGCGCAGAGTTTTGATCCCAGCCTGTTTTCGGCGCTGGGGATCGATCCCACGTCGCGAAAGATACTGTTGATCAAGTCGACCAACCATTTCTACGACAGCTTTTCGAAGATTGCGTCGGAGATTGTGTATTGTTCGGCCGGGAAGCCGTATCCGAACAAACCGGCGGAGACGGATTACAAGAAGGCGCCGAAGGATATTTGGCCGATGGTCGAGAACCCTTGGGGGTAGTGCGGGCTTCGCCACGACTTCCTCCACCGCTTGCGGGGGAGGGGGACCGCCAATAGGCGGTGGAGGGGGGAGCGACGCGCTCGACGCTCTATACTACCGGGCATGGCTATGCGCTTGGGGCTCCCCTCTCCACCACGCTCCGCGTGGTCCCCCTCTCCCGTGAACGGGAGAGGATGGGTGCGGCGCAAGCGGTTATTCCTCAGACCAATTTCCGTACATGATCGGCATGGTGCCCACGAGTGCTTTGAACCTGTCCCAGCTTTTGCGCTCGGGCGTGGTCCAGCCGGATTCGGCGATGGCGGAGAGGCGGGGGAAGACCAGGCGGTCGAAGATGGCGCGGTCGGTCATGGATTCAGACCAGATGCAGGCCTGGATGCCGAGCAGGTGTTTCAGCCCGGCTTCTGACATGCCTTCGCGGCTTTCGAACTCGTAGGTTTCCTGCGGGCCGGACCAGCCGGCCCAGCCGGCGCCGGGTTCGGCCCAGGCGACGCCATTGGCCATGTCGAGATAGTAGCGCTGGCCGGGGCTGACCACGATGTCGTAGCCGCGTTCGGCGAGGGCTGCGTTGACCTCGACATTGCGCCAGCCGATGACAAAGCTCTTGTCCTTGTCGACGGCGTCGCCGTGGGCTGCTTCTTCCCAGCCGCCGGTGATGGCGCCCTTGGACGAAATGTAGTCGTGGACGCGGCGGATGAAGGCGGCCTGGATCAGGGCGGTGGGTG
>JAQGKG010000118.1 GCA_028290245.1 Devosia sp.
TCAAAACCGCAATTGGTCAGCACGCGGGCCGATCCAGGATTGTCCTGAAACACCTCGGCAAAGATCGTGCGGTTGTGCTGCGGGTTTGCCGCAACCAAGGCGCGCACCGCTTCCGATGCCAAGCCGGTATTCCAGAACGCCGGTGCGACCCAATAGCCGATCTCGGACTGACACCCCGACTTTTGATTGCTTTCCATGCGTTTCAGGCTGATGACACCCAGCACTTCGGCCAAAGCCGATGCAGAGCCGTCCATCACCCAGACATCCTCGTCCCCCTTGCCCGACATGGCGCGCGCCACAAAAGCCTCCGCCGCGCCCGGAGGCAAAGGATGCGGGATCGACCGCGTACCGGCTGCCACCCGTTTGTCACCCGCATACAACGCAAACAAACCGGCATCCGACTTGCGCACCGGGCGCAAAATGAACCGCCCGGCTGCGATATGGCCTTGCGGCAAAGCTATCGTCTCCAAAATCATGGCTCCCTCCTCGAAGCGCATGTAGGCCCGGACTAATATCCTGCCCCAGATGTCTGTCGTCCCGGCCCCAAACGGCTAAGGGGACCAGCCTTTCAGCCGATCCCCCATACACTTGAATTGTAAAGGTTCGGCTACTCGGCTGCCTCGGCCACCGGAAGGACTGAAATGAAGGTGCGACCCTTCAAACCCTTTTTAAAGGTCACATGACCCACGACCGTCGATAAGATCGTGTGATCGGTGCCCATTCCGACACCCGTGCCTGGGAACCAGGTCGTGCCGCGCTGACGGACGATGATATTGCCCGGGATGCACAGTTGACCACCGTACAGCTTGACGCCCAACCGGCGCCCAGCCGAGTCACGACCGTTGCGGGATGAACCGCCTGCTTTTTTGTGTGCCATGGAAGGTTACTCCGCGCTAGCCGCGGCCTTGACGGCGCGCTTGGGTTTTGCAGGGACAGCCACCGATGCCGGAGCGGCGTCGGTGTTATGGGCGGCGCGGCGTGCATGGGCAGTGCCGATGGCAGCCATAACACCCGTGGTGTCGGCGCCCGAGGCCAGAACCTCGGTCACGCGAACCAGCGTCAGTTGCTGACGGTGGCCCTTGGTGCGCTGCGAGCTATGCTTGCGGCGACGCTTGACGAAGTGGATCGTCTTTTCGCCCTTGATCTGGTCGATCACTTCGGCCTGAACCGCAGCGCCAGCCACCATCGGGGCACCAATGGTCACGGTCTCGCCGCCAACCATCAGAATGTCATTGAACTGGATCTTGTCACCAGCAATGGCGTCGAGCTTTTCAACGCGCAGAACGTCACCGGCCTGCACCTTGTATTGCTTGCCGCCGGTCTTGAGGACCGCGTACATGGTCTATCCTTCTCTTGCTCCGCGCTCTTAGGCCCCTTTCGGAGTTCATGGGTTGCCCCGCCGTCGAACTGCGCGCCCATCCGGGCGGTATGAATAAAGTCATCCGGCAGACCACAGGCCCTCCAGGATGGCGCATATGGACCAAAAGCCGCTCGTCTGTCAAGTCGCACGAATACGACGTTTTCATCTTGCACAAACAGGTCAACCCCGCTAATCCCCGCCCCGACGATCCCTACCGCGGAGAGGTGGCAGAGTGGTCGAATGCGGCGGTCTCGAAAACCGTTGTCGGTTTGCGCCGACCCAGGGTTCGAATCCCTGTCTCTCCGCCAGGTCCCATCTAGGTTAGTGCGGTGGGCCAGAGATCAACTCATTGATTTTAATGATTTTAAATATGATACAGCCCGCGTGTTGGATGCGGTCGCGTACGATTGCAGCACATTTTGCTTCACAAAGTGCTGCACATCTCTTGTTTTTTAACTTCGGACAAGCTACGATTTCCGTATGAAACCAATTCTCCGCAACTCGACGTATTACATCCGCAAACGAGTGCCGCAGCGCTACGAAGGTGTGGAGCCGCGCAGGACAGTTTGGATCAGCCTGCACACTGACTCGGAAAAGCATGCCAATGTTAAGGCTGCTGTTGCATGGGGAGAGATGATCGAAGCTTGGGAAGCGCGACTGGAAGGCGATTCAGCGGATGCAGACCGGCGGTTTGCGGCTGCGAAGAACTTAGCCCAAGCTCGTGGATTTCGGTATTTGTCTGCCGATAAGGTGGCAGCCTTGCCAAAAGATTTGCTCTTGGACCGCATAGAGGCCATCCGAAGCATGGACGGAAAGCCCGACAAGCTCGAAGCTGCTGCGCTCCTTGGTGGTACAAAGGAACCCGTGTTGACAGTTCAGCGTGCGCTTGACCTCTACTGGACACTTGCGAAGGACAAGACCTTTGGCAAATCGGAAGACCAGTTGCGCCGCTGGAAGAACCCGCGGCTGAAGGCCGTGCGAAACTTCATCGATGTGATTGGCGACAAGGCGATCCAGGACATCTCTGCGGATGACATGCTGGACTTCCGCCAGTGGTGGCTTGACCGGGTCGAGGCCGAGCAACTTACCCCAAACTCGGCCAACAAGGATTTGGTGCATCTGTCAGACGTTCTGAAAACCGTGAACAGGATGAAGCGACTGGGCCTGGTTTTGCCACTGAGCGATTTGGCTCTTCAGCAAGGTCCCAAAGGTCAGCGCCCACCGTTCTCGAACGACTGGATTGCAGGACGCCTCTTACGACCAGGAGCATTGGACGGTCTGAACAAAGAAGCCCGCTGCATCCTCTTGGGGATGGTCAACACGGGATACCGTCCGAGCGAGGGTGCAGGACTTGGACCTGCTCAGATAAGGCTGGACACGAGTGTGCCCCACATTTCGATTGAACCAAACGGTCGGCAGCTGAAAAGCGCTTCTGCAGAGCGCGTCATCCCGCTCGCAGGGGTGAGCCTGGCCGCTTTGAGGGAATGCCCTGAGGGATTCCCTCGCTATGCGGACAACCCCTCGCTCTCAGCAACGGTCAACAAGTTTCTGCGCGAGAACAAACTTTTAGAGACACCCGACCACAGCATGTACAGTCTTCGCCACGCCTTCGAAGACAGAATGCTGGCGGCTGGCGTGGATGAGCGCATCCGGCGTGACTTGTTTGGTCATAGTCTTAATCGGGAACGGTACGGGCGGGGGGCAAGCTTAGAGCACCTTCACAAGATCGTTCAGGGCATAGCGTTCTGAACAGATATGGCCGCGCGCGCATAAGCAATAGCGTCCCCCTGGTCTCTTGCCTCAGCAGCAAGGAGCTCTGCTTCAAGGCGTTTGAAAATAGGCAAATAGACGAGGTCGTCGGCCACAAGTTTTGCAACTGTGGCATGGGCAGCGCGCAATCTGAGTAATTCGCTCTTGGCCATGACGTCCATTTGGTTTTTGGTTGGTAGGTGTCGCCGGGCAATACTGGGTTGTCCGGCAAACCGGTTCTGATCGCAGTTCAAGTGGTGGAAGGTTAGGTACGTTTGATTATTTCGAGCAGTCCAAAGCCGCTCAGTGAACATTTGCGCCTGATCGCCGTATCGAGGTTCTTGCACTCAATTGGACGTTGGGTTTCAGGATCAATCACAAAGAAGAGGTCGTCCAAAATGTCATTTTCAGTTATCTTGTAAGAACAAGATGCGCCCATCTGCGAGAGTTCGATTTCGAACTTGATCTGGCCCGGCCTCAAATCTTCATTTTGCAGCAACTCGCAGACAGCGAGGAGATAGTCGATCAACTGAACTTCGCCATTGTGATCCTTATGAGGGACAAGCACCCTTTCCATCGCCAGGTAATGCTTGGTTCGTGCCGGCATGTCCGGCTCTTCCCATTCGTCGGGAACTATCGATTTTGGGTCCTTGTTCACCGTGCCGCGCGCGGATAGCCAAGGAGAGACCTCTTCATCGGCCTTCGTAATTTTGTCGACCGCCATACAAGCAATGAGAAAAGTCAGAGCCTCACGTCGGTCCATCTCTGGCAGGTTCCGACCCTTGCCTTTAGCGCGCATACCGGCCTCGGCCAAGACGCGGTCGATCCTGTAGGCAGCGTCAAACGGAAAACCAAAGGCTTCGGATAGGATCGTAATCATTTCATAGGCGCGCATAGGGAATCCTCCAGATAAGTGCTACGTAGACCCTATCCTAGCCCGCATACTTTGCCAAGCAGATTGTGCGTGGCAACTATATTATAACAAAAAGCGCGCGTCTGTCGGCCTGTTGGTCCAGGGGATACCTCCTCATGTCGCATTCTCTTGGCTGTCGATGACTCACGCCATCCCACCCGCAATCGTGCGATGATCCTCTTGCGCTTCCACGCTGGCCTTCGCGCTTGTGAGATAGTCCGATTGACCTCGCCTTCGGTTCTGACCCTGTCGGAAAACTCACGGGACGGCGCCGCTGATCAGGGAGGCGACCGAAACGGGGCGTTTGCGCAGCGATCTACTGAGTCGGAAAAATGTCCAGCGCCCTCCGTTTTTAGGGCGTCGATGTGGTCATCTAGGTTTGATCGTCTGTCGAGGCGCGGGCTTATCCGATGAACACGCTTCATTGTGACAAAAACCCCCCAAAACCGTAGAGGTTTTGTCACGAGGCTTTGTCCAGTTTAACCTCTGAATTCGTCCCATACGGGAGGGTTGGACAGAATCCACCGTTTTTGATCACTAGGTTCTATCTAGGGGTTTTTGATCCACCCTCGACCGGCGGCTATGCGGACGAAGTTGCCATTAGCAGCATGATCGAAGCCAGAGCTGGCATCCGCGCCTGTGCGACGAAAGGGGCGGAAAGCGGACTGTGAGGTCGCAGCATTTCCGCCGCATCAACTGATGATAGCCGGCGTTCGTCACTGCCACCGAAGATGAAGCGCTGCGGAGCAGGAGAACCTTGTACTATGCTTGGTATTGCCCCGCTGGTTCCGAAAATCACTTGATATTTATAGACGAAGTCAAACTTGTGTTGCGATAAAGAGGATCAACTAGAAGTATACTAGAACAGGAATACATGATGGCCGGTTCAGCAGCACGGCGTGACATTCACCTACTAACAATTGACGCCTTGCTCGCCGATCTGGTCGGTGGGCGTGCCGTGGCCCTCGGCGGTGGCGATGAACTCGCGATAGCTTCGGATGACGCGCGGGCGGTTCTCGACTGGTATCGGCAAAATCGTGGCAGATGGCAGGCAAATCTGTCGGCCGGAGATACCGAGGCGATCGTAGATATGATCGGCACGCCTCCGCCGACGATCGAAGCATCGGCCGAGGACGGTGGTAGCCGCGCCATCAAGACTTTGCGTCTGGTGAAGGTTGAGGCGCACCGCTTCGCGGGGTTACACGCCTATGGCCGACCAAGCGCCCCGCCGGCATCTTTCGTATTTGAGCCGGGAAAGCCCGTGACGCTGCTGGAAGGCGTGAACGGTTCGGGCAAGACCTCGATCGCCAATGCGATTGTCTGGTGCCTGACCGGCCACCTGATCCGGTCGCAGCGGCCGCCAGAAGAGGGGCCATTGGATTTTGCATGTGAGATTTTGCGTGACGATGGCGCGACTACGACACACCCTATGTCGGCAATCACCCCGTTGCCGCCTAAATCGGCCGAACTTCCCGCGGATGGCCAGCCGATCCCAGCAGATAGCTGGGTCGAACTGACATTTTTGGATTCGACTGGCAGCCCATTGCCACCGCTACGTCGTTCACAAATCCGCACGACTCGCGGCAAGATCAACGAAACGCCCCCTGATTTGGGTGCTACGGGCATCGATCCTATCGCATGGCGGATCGCCACGATCATGCCCGCATTGCTGCCGTTCCTTTCGGTCGGTTCGACATCGCAGCTGGGCGAAGCGGTGGCACGACTGACTGGTCTGGCTGACCTCGTGGACCTCGCGCGGCACGCCGAAAAGATGGCCGGCCGTGTTGCCAAGACCACGACGCCCGACCTTGAAAAGCAGAGAGTGGAGATCGCGGGCCGCTATCAGCAAGCGGCCGACGACCTCACTGCAATCCTCACCGAAACACCGAGTATCGCATTTGAAGGAGACCGGCCGACGGTAGATGCCCAAGGCGCGCAAGAACGAATCGCTGAAATCGCGAAGCATTTCTACGAACTCAAAGCCAAGGCATTAAGCGAAGCGCGAGAGGTCCTCGGTACAGGGTTCGACGCGGAGAACAAGCAGGCCCGCGACGATCTTGAAGCCAGCATTCGCCCGGCAATCGAAGGGCTGAAGGTCATTGGAGGATTGCCGTCGATTACCCGCCTTTCCGCGCTGAAGGTGGACGCTAGCGAGACCGCCAAAGTCGTTGAATTGCTGGCGCAGGTGGAGGCTGAAGCCGCGACGCTATCGACGTTGGCTGCCGATCCTGATCGGGCGCGTCGTGCCCAACTCTATGCCAAGGTATCGGCGTGGATGCACGATCATGCCCATGTCGACGATGGCACTTGTCCCGTTTGCGTCGGTCAACTTCACGGCGCGTGCGATCCGGTGACTGGGGTGCCCGTAACCGATCATCTCGTCGAGGCGGCACGCGACCGGGAGGTGATTGCGCGGACGATCGCCGAATGGTCGGCGCATTGGTGCGGGCGCCTCCTTCAGGAACTGCCGCCGGCGATAAGTGGCGAAGTGCGCCATAACCTACCCGCGTCTCCTGCCGCGCTGCTTCGGGCTGGTCTGACTGACGATCTTTTTGCAACGGAACCGTTCCGCGGCACCTTGGCGACTTTACGCACTGATGCCGTTGCATTGATCGACGCACGGCTTGCCGCACTTCCAGAATTTCAGGAACCGGTTGGTCGATCGCTGCCCGCCGCTTTGCAGGCAGGCTCTGCCCGGCTGCAACAGATCATCGATCGCATCGTGCGTGCATTGGCTTTCGCTGAATGGCGGGAGCAGAACAGGATGGCGCTGACAGCCTTTGTGCACACGGTGCGACGCGGCGACGATGGGGATGCAGACGCAGATCGGGCGATCGGCAGACGCTTAACCTCGCTTCTTCGGATCGTGGAAGGCGTCGCCCCACTCAATTCAGCGAGTGAACAGGTGCGCCGAATGGAAGCCGCGCGCAAAGACTATGACGCCAAAAAAGACCGTATCGCGGCTTGCGCGCGTGCGGTCACAGCGCTCAACCTTCTCGTCCCGCTCGGCGGTTTGGCACAGACGCAGGTCGACACGCTGCGCCGCAAACTCCACAATCGGACCGAACACTGGCGCCGCGCGGTCTATCGCAATGCCACGACCTTTGCGCCCGACCTCATCGGTACGGACATGAACGCGCGAGGTGTGCTGGACCTCAAGGTCGGCCGCGAGGGTGTCACCGCGCCAGCGCAGCACATTTCCAACGCCTCCGCTCTGCGCGGTGTACTGTTCGGCTTCTTTCTCGCTTTCCGGGAGCATGTGCTTGCAACGCGTGGAGGGCTTTCGCTGCTCATACTCGACGATCCGCAGGAATTGCTCGATCACGACAACCGTCAGAGACTGGCGCATGGGCTTGCCGCAGTTGCCGGGGCAGGCGCCCAACTGCTCATCACCACCCACGATCGCCGTTTCGCCCGTTCGGTCGTTGCGGAGAATCGTATGGCCGATCGTGTCCAGCATCTCTCCATTCACGCGGTCAACAGCGTCCATCCGACCCTGAGCCTGTCGCCGACCATTGAGGAGGTCGACCGGCGCCGGCAGGCATTCATCAACAATCCCGATTCAGCGGTCGCGGCACAGGACTATGCATCTGACCTGCGCGTCTTTATCGAAGCACGTCTGGGCGATCTGTTCGATGATTTGGCGGAGCCGGCCCATGCGACATCGACGCAGGCGCTCACCCTCTTCCCTCTGCTTGATCGACTGCGCGCGTTGACAACCAATGGCGGCGGCGAGTTGTTCTCCAATCCGGTACTGCGGCGTTTCGTCGATGACCCAGGGCTGGTCGATGGGGCGGCTCCGCGGCGCGTCCTCAACAAGGCCCATCACAGCGAACGGGCATCCATCACATATATCGATGTGAAAGACGTCGAACCGGCATTCGTTCGCCTGCGAACCGGGATTGAGAAGGTGCACGAGCAGTTCCGATTGCATCGTTGGCGTGAACCGCTGGCGCCGACCGATGCCTCGGAGACTAACGTTGTGTCTTTGCCAACGATGGCGCGACCTACATTTTCGGTGCCGATCTGCCCCGACATTGCAGCCTTCTCCCGCTCGGTACCGACCGGTGGCTCCCAGGACATGCCCACCGAACAACTCAACGGCGAATGGTTCGACGGAAAGGCTTTGTTCTACGTTCGAGGCGAGACACTGGGCTTCGCAGTTCCATCCGGCGCGGTTGCAATCGTGGAGGCGGAAGCTTATCCCGGCCGCGACCGAAACCTCGTGATCGCCCGGCATCAGGGTAACGTGCTGGCGCGGCGGCTGCTTAAGGCTCCCGGCTCACTTGGTATTTCACTCGCGGCGCAAACGCCTGATCCCCGAATCCCGCGCCCGACGATGACCTATGACGAGAGTAAGGTTCGACTGTTTCGCATCGTTGGCGTGATTTTCACCGATATGGCTCCGCCATCCGGTGGCGGCGAAGCGACGGCAATCGACATGGTGCCGGAACTCGGTCGGATCGAGGTCGCTTACCGGGTCCGCGAAGACAGCGCAGTGCCCCTCGCACTACCCGGCCAGGTCATTCTGGGCGGTGCCGAACTAACATTAGGCGAACTCAACGAATGGGAAGGCAAACTTGTCGCCGTTACGCTCGACGATGGGACGAGCATCTTTAAGCGC
>JAQGKG010000157.1 GCA_028290245.1 Devosia sp.
GGGACGGGGCGGAGCGGCAACCAGTTGCCAGTTTCGGCGCCGGCAAAGGGCTGGAACGGCACATCGTCATTTGCAGCCGACCAGACCAAGCCAAAGGCTTCGCGCACTGGATAGGTGCGGTTCTGGATGCGGCGGGCGGGGGCGTCCGCCGGGTGGGCGGGAATATAGGTGCAGCCGGCCGAGCGGTTGGCATAGCGCCAGCCGTGGTACTGGCATTTGAGCTCGCCGCCTTCGTTGACACCGATGGACAGGCGCACGCCGCGATGCAGGCAACGGTTTTCCCACACATTCACATTGCCATCGTCAGCCCGCCAGACGGCGAGCTCGCGGCCGAGCAGCTGGCCCTGATAGACATGGCGAAACGGCAGGTCGTCGCTGGATGCGATCGGGTACCAGGTGGGGTCGGAAATGCTGAGCGTCATGCGGTCATCCGAAAAGCATTGGATCGCGCCACGATCGGATGAGGTCGTCTTCGGCGAACCTTGGCGTACGAGGTTCGCTGCAATCCTAGCTCGCCACCGGGATCACACCGTAAGTGATGCCCTTCTGGCTCAGCCAGCGGCGATAGGCGATGGCCGACTTATCCGCGCGGATCGGGGTTTCGGACCTTGGATCCAGCGGCAGCCGTTTGGGGAACTGGTTTTCGAGGATCGGCTTGTCCTGGCCAAAGATCGTCTGCTGGAAGCGGCGCAGGTCGGTGATGGTCGAGGTGCTGTCGATCATCGATTGTAGCAGATGGGCGCGGCAGCGTTCCTCGGTCATCGGCTGCAGGAAGATCGCAATGACGTCGCGGCGCTCTGGAGCCTCGGGCGAGGATTTATAGAGCACCGAGCAGAACGGGTGCGGTACGCGATAGACATATTCCACTTCCATGCCATCGGTGGCCGATAGCGCGGCGCGGGGCTGGAAGAATTTGCATTTGGTGGCCAGCACCTCGTCGCGTTCCTCGGAAACCTCGACGTCATATTCCTTGACCTCGGTATGCGGTTCGGCGCCGAGAATGTCGGTATGGACATAAGGAAAGTGGCCCATGTCGAGGAAGTTTTCGACTGCGCGCGGCGCCGACACATGAATGCCGATCGAGCCACAGCTCATGTTGACCCGGTCGGCCTCGGCATATTCGGGAATCGGGAACAGCTCCTTGGGCGGATTGCCGAAGCTGGTCCAGATGTAGCCATAGCCGGTGATGGCGGGCAGGCGCTCGATTACGGTTTCCGGGTCGATGTCGTCGCCCTGTTCCTCGTCGCTGCGCAGCCAGACGACGGGATTGCCGTCGCTGTCACGCGTCAGCGCAATGCGCGTATCGAGTAGCAGGGTGGTTTCCACCACGCCGACAGTGATTTCATTGGTGGCAGCGATGACCTGCCAGAGGTCGCGGGTGACAGGATCGATGGGGGACATGGATGATCTCAACATTTATCGAAGCATAGGCGCATGGCCAGCCAGTGTCAGCCCAAACTTGCTGACACGGGCCATGCGCCGTAGGCATGGGCTTTAGCCGCGATGGATATCGAACGGACCAAACGCCTGCGTCGTGGCCATCACCTGCAGGCGGTTGACGTTGACATGGGCCGGTAGGGTCGTGGACCAGAAGATGGTTTCAGCGATGTCTTCGGCGTTCATTGCCTTGGTGCCCTCGTAGGGCTTGCTCGCCTTGCCTTCGTCGCCCTTGAAGCGGACCAGCGAGAACTCGGTCTCGGTCAGGCCGGGTTCGATATTGGTGACGCGGATATTCTTGCCCTGCACGTCCGAGCGCAGGTTGAGCGCCAATTGCTTCACGAACGCCTTGGTGGCGCCATAGACCGAACCGCCCGGATATGGGTAGTCGCCGGCCACCGAGCCAATCGTCACCACATGGCCGCCGCCACGTTCGATCAGGCCCGGCAACAGCGCGCGAACGGTGTAAGCGAGCCCGGTGACGTTGGTGGCGATCATGGTTTCCCAGTCCGTGATGTCGGTCTCGGCGGCTGGCTGCAGACCCAGCGCCAGGCCGGCATTGGCGAGCACGATATTGATCGCCGCAAACGGCGCGGGCAGGGCGGCGATGGCGGCGTCGATGGCGTGGCGGTCGCGAACGTCGAGCTCGATGATGTGGCAGTTCTCGGCGCCAAGTTCGGCCTGCAATTCCTCCAGTCGCTCCTTGCGTCGACCGGTCGCGATCACCTTGCCGCCAGCGGCGACATAGCGGCGAGCCGCTGCGGCGCCAAAGCCGGAGGTGGCGCCGGTGATGAAAACGACGAAGCGGCCGGGATCGAGCAGCTGATACATGGAGGAAAGTCCTGACGGTCGGGGAAGGATTGCAACGTGGACCGAAGGCAGTGGTGTGGTCAACTGGTCTCTCGGTCGCTGCCATTCGGGCGCAGCCCTCATGGCCTTCTCCCCTCAAATCGCTCCGCTGGAGCAATTGGCCCTGCGGGACGGCTCGAAGCCTCACGCAATGGTTTGCAACCTTCCCAAGTCCTAACGTGAACTCTGGCGTTTTGCGTATTACGTTGCAGACGATCAATGATTTGCGGGATTGCGGGTTGAAGAGCTTTCTGAAGTGGCTGTTGTTGCTGGTGGTCGTGGCGGGTGGCGGTGGCGGCGCCTGGTGGTATTTCATGGTGCAGCCGGAAGCGGCCACTGTGCCCAATACCGTGCCGGTCGAGCGCGGCAACATCGAGCAGACCGTGCTGGCATCGGGCGTGCTGCAGGCCAATTCGCTGGTGGCGGTGGGTGCCGAAGTGTCGGGCCGCATCAATTCCGTGCATGTGTCGCTGGGCCAGCGCGTCAATAAGGGCGACCTGATCGTCGAGATCGATAGCCTCGATCAGGAAAATGCGGTCAAGACGGCGCAGGCGATACTGGCTGGTATTCAGGCGCAAAAGCGCAACCAGCAGGCGAGCCTGGCCAAGGCCGAAGCGGCTTTTTCCCGCAATCAGCAGCTCAATGCCAATAGCTTGGTGTCGCAGACCGATCTCGAAACCGCGCAGGCGGCGGTCGATTCCGCGTCGGCCCAGATCGACCAGCTCGACGCACAAATCACGCAGTCCGAGCTCAGCGTGGAGTCGGCTGAGCTGAATCTGGCCCGCACCAAAATCGTGGCGCCGAGCGATGGCACCATCGTGGCGCTACTGGTGGAAGCCGGCCAGACGGTCAATGCCAACCAGACCATTCCGACCATCGTCAAGATCGCCGACCTCGATACTATGGTGATCAAGGCCGAGATTTCTGAGGCCGACGTGGTGCGCGTTGCAGCCGGCCAGCGGGTGTATTTCACTATCTTGGGCGAACCCGACGTGCAGATCGACGCCAAGCTGCGCGAGGTCGAGCCAGCCCCGACTTCGATCGGTTCGGACTCGGCTTCGACCGACACGGCGGTGTATTACAACGGGCTGTTCGACGTGCCCAACCCCGATCACAAGCTACGCATCTCGATGACGGCGCAGGTTACTATCGTGCTCGATGAGGTCGAGAATGCGCTGGTGCTGTCGTCGGCGCTGGTCACCAGACGTGATCCCAAGGGCAATGTCATGGTGATGGTCTATGACCCGACAACGCAGGTCACCGAGCCGCGGCGCATCGAGGTTGGCCTGAATAACAATGTGGTGGCCGAGATCAAGTCGGGGCTCGAAGAGGGCGAGCAGGTGGTCAGCAATATTGCGAGCCCCGCACGTGCCACTGGCGGACAACCGGGCGGCGGCTTCGGCGGCATACCCGGCATTGGCGGCAGCGGTCTCGGCGGCGGCCGTCGCTAATGGCCGATCCGATCATTTC
>JAQGKG010000158.1 GCA_028290245.1 Devosia sp.
GCAGGGCACGCCGGCTCTTCGGGCTGGCGACGATGCGGGTCGGGTCATCGCTGCGGATGCCATCGGCACAGAGAAAACGATGAAACTGGCGAATTGCTGAAAGCCGGCGCGCCGCGGACGACGCCGAAAGCCCGTCGAGCCGCAGGCGGTCAAGGTAGGTATTGACGGTCTCGCGCTGAACGTCGAGCAGCGTCAATTTCTTGCCGGCGATGAAACCGGCATAGTCGCTGAGGTCGCGCCGATAGGCATCGATGGTGTTTTTCGCAGCGCCGCGCTCGGCGCTCATCATTTCAAGAAAAGCCCCGATCAGATGGGTGGTCACGGCGTAGCAGGCTCCGCTGGCGGCACGACCGGCGCTGCATCCGGCGTGGTCTCGGTGCCGGGCAGGGCGCGCTGTCCGCCATTCAGCAATTCGGCCGCGGGGATGCGAATAGTCACTTGCTTTGGCGTCGGCTCGACGAAACTGACCAGCGCGATCATGCCCGCATAGACGAGGCCAGCAAGGAAAAGCAGGCTGATGATGAGGCGGATCAAGGTTGGCATGGCGGTCCGGCGGTCAAAACTGATTTTAATTTGACGCTAAAAGGTTTCGTTTCCGTAGGCATGATGCTTTTTAGCGCAGGGCTGCGCAAGTTCTTGACAGCGGGGGCGTGGACAGCTTGATAGCGGGCATTAGGGGAGCGCCTTTTGAACCGACCGGACGCGGCATTGCGGCAGGCACGCGCCGAACAGCTTGTTGAACGCTTGGGCGGACGACCACTGGTGCTGGTTGGCATGATGGGCGCCGGCAAGACCACAGTCGGCCGTCGCCTCGCTACCCGTCTCAACCGCAATTTTCTCGATAGCGATGAAGAGATCGAGAAGGCGGCGCAAATGACCATTCCCGAAATCTTCGAGCAGCGCGGCGAGCCCGAGTTTCGCGCCGGGGAAACCCGTGTCATTGCCCGCGTTCTCAAGGAACATGGCGTGGTGCTGGCCACCGGCGGCGGCGCTTTCGTCAATCTCGAAACGCGCGCGCTGATGAAAGCCGAGGCTGTGACCGTCTGGCTCAAGGCCGAGATCGATATCCTGTTCGAGCGCGTTTCCCGCCGCTCCAACCGCCCTCTGCTCAAGACCGCCAACCCACGCGCGACCCTGCAAAAGCTGATCGACGACCGCTATCCGATCTATGCCGAAGCCGACGTCACGGTAATTTCGCGCGACGTGCCGCAGGATGCGGTGGCCGGTGACATTGTCGAGGCCGTGCTTTCCTATCTCAAGCGCCAGGACCGATCTGATGGCTGATATCGCCCACACGGTTCACGTCGCCCTCGGCGATCGCGCCTATGACATCCTGATCGGCCCGCACCTGCTCGATGACGCTGGCGCCATCCTTGCCGAGTGTTTCCACGGCCGGCGCTATGGCATCATTACCGATGAGAACGTCGCCAAAGCGCAGTTGCCGCGCCTGATCGCTTCACTCGACGCGGCAGGCCTCAACCACACTGAAATCGTGCTGCCAGCAGGTGAAAGCACCAAGTCATGGGCCTTTGTCGGCCAAGCCGTCGAAGGCATTCTAGCCGCCCGTCTCGAACGCGGTGACCTGATCATCGCCCTCGGCGGTGGCGTCATCGGCGATCTCGCCGGTTTTGCCGCCTCGATCGCGCGGCGCGGCATGGATTTTATCCAGATGCCGACCTCGCTTCTGGCGCAGGTCGATAGCTCGGTCGGCGGCAAGACCGGGATCAATTCGCCGCATGGCAAAAATTTGATCGGCGCCTTTCACCAGCCCAAGCTGGTGCTGGCTGACCTGTCGACGCTCGATACCCTTAGCCCGCGCCAGTTTGCTGCAGGTTATGCCGAGGTGGTCAAATATGGCCTGATCGACGACGAAGAATTCTTCTTTTGGCTCGAAGCCAACCAGGCCGAAATCTTCGTCGGCGGTCCGGCCCGCGGCGAGGCCATCGCCCGCTGCTGCGCTCACAAGGCCCGTGTGGTGATCGAGGATGAGAAAGAACTCGGCGTTCGGGCGCTGCTCAACCTCGGCCATACGTTTGGCCATGCGCTCGAAAAAGACACCGGTTACTCAGACCGCCTGCTGCACGGCGAAGGCGTCGCTATCGGCATGGTACTGGCGCATGGATTTTCGGCCAAGCTCGGCTTTGCCCCGAGCCAGGACACCGGCCGCGTCGTTGCCCACTTGCAGAAGTCCGGTCTGCCCACCACTTTAGATGACATCCCGGGCTCGCTGGGCTCCACCGAAACATTGATGGCTGCAATTGCGCAGGACAAGAAAGTCTCGCGCGGCGCGCTGACTTTCATTCTCACCCGTGGCATCGGCCAGGCATTTATCGAAAAAAACGTCGATGGCAGTGCGGTTGCCGCCTACCTCGACGAAATGCTGGCAAAATAAAACGGGCGCGGCTGATGCCACGCCCGCCAGGCAATTATCGGGAGCGTTAGATGCGACGGCCGCTTTCGGCTGTAACTTCACCGGCCGAGATGGCCTTGGAAAAGGGAATGAGCTGGTAGATGGCCGACAGGCCGACCAGCACATAGACGATACGGGCAATCGCCCCGTCCT
>JAQGKG010000166.1 GCA_028290245.1 Devosia sp.
TCAAAAAGGTCGGCCAATATTCCGAAAGCCGTGGTCATGAGACCGCCACCACCTAGAGCTTGGAGAACACGTGCTGCGATCAGGCTTTGCATGGACCAGGCCAGACCGCAGGCGAGCGAGCCAACAACGAACAATATGATAGCCGTCATGAAGACCTGCTTGCGGCCGAACAGATCGCCGAGCTTGCCGTAAAAGGGCATGACCGCCGCAGTGGTCAGCAGGTAAGCCGCGCCAACCCAGCTGAAAAGTTCAAGATTACCCAACTCGGAGGCAATCGTCGGCAGGGCCGTTGCAACGATTTGCATGTCGAGCACGGCCATGAACATGCCGATCAGCAGGGCCACGTAGATAACCATCTTGTGGCGATGGGAGAGTGAAGAAAAGGGTCCGGAATCCGACATGACGATTACCTTGGCTCGTTAGGAGCGCACTACATGTGACATAAACACATGTGTGTCAATGTCACATATGTGAATATGTCAGTCTTCCGCTGTCGACCCTTTTTTGTTATGAGCGGCTATGGACCAGACTATGAAATCAACTCAGCCTATTGATGCACCTGCGATCGAACTCCATCGCCAGCTTCTCCTGGATCGCAGCTTTTCGCCCGATGCCGCACAGGCGGCCATCGATATCGACGCCGAGATGGCCAACATGCGGCGTTCGATGGTGCGCAAGGATTTCGGCCGCATGGCCTTGCGCGAACTGAAGCTTGAACTCGACATGACAGATCTGGAGGTTATTTCCATGATCGAATGCGGTCCGGGAAGTGATGGGCAAATCACTGTGGGACTGATCGCCGAGCGGCTCGCCGTCGATCCGTCACGTGCGAGCCGCATCGTGGCCGATGCTGTGAACAAAGGCATTGTACGCCGGGTCGCATCACAATCTGACGCCCGTCGTATCGGGCTCGAACTGACCGACGTGGGCCGCGCCCATGCCGATGCTATACGGCAGTTCAAATGGAATACCTTTGCCAAGGCCTTCAACAATTGGTCCGAGGAGGACCTAGTGACCTTTGCCAAGCTGTTTAATCGCTACAGCACAACAATGTCAGAGATCAAGTCTTCCAAGGCTGAGAATGCCTGACTGCAGCTAGTCAGCTAAATTCGACTAGACGTTTTTGGAGAAGATGCATGTTTACCCACGTCGTGATTGGCAGCAACAGCCTGGAACGGTCCAAGAATTTCTATGACGCAACCTTCATCGCTTTAGGAGGTAAGCCTAGCGACATGGGCGCAATGGGCAGGTTGGTTTATGCGCACGGAGGTAGTCGGCTGATGATCACGAAGCCGATCGACGGCAAACCGGCAACCGCTGCCAACGGAGGAACGATCGGGTTCCTGGCTCCAAGCTCGGACCATGTTTCAGCGTGGCACAAAGCGGGTGTCGCCCACGGCGGCACAGCGATCGAGACCCCACCATCGGAGCGTCCAAACGGAGCATTCGTTGCATACCTCCGCGATCCGGACGGGAACAAACTCTCCGCGAGAACTCTTCCTACTAAGTGAGTAGGCGTTGCTGAACGCGCACTTTGAGACAGAGAGGTAGAACCCACACTATCAGCGGATAGTCGATTACCACCAGCGTGCCGCCAAATGGCACGAAGCCTGGCGCCAGAAAGCTGAAAAGGTCAGCATCGAGCGAACGCCAGAAACCGCCATGAATAAAGATCTGCACCGGACTCAGGGTGTCGGCATTTTGCGCCGGAAAGATGTTGAGGCGGTGGCCTGGGTTAGGGCCGTATGGAATGCCGCTTACACAATCGAAGCTCTCACGGCCGTGTTGTGCGGCTTCGGCGCGTCGTGCAAATACCTGTTCGATACCGGTGATGCGATCCAGCGAGAACTGTTCGTCCAGCCAAACCCGGTCGCTGCTCATGTCCATGTTTGATCCCGTGTTGCACTCACTGGGTGCGGTACTTCATACCCGGCACAATACCTCAACTTTACAGTTTGATCAAATGCTCAAGTATGGCTAGACGTATAGCACATAGTTCGCGCTCAGTACGCGGCCACCACGAAACGAGAAGAGCCCATGTCACGCTTTGCCCGACGCATTACCCAGACCTCCGAGAAGAACTACGGCATGTTTCAGAAGGCGGCGGCCAAGTCGGCGACTGGGGCTGATCTGATCCATCTTGAGCTGGGGCGGCCATGCCATGACACGCCGGACCACATCAAGCAGGCGACCATCAAGGCGCTGCTCGCCGGCAAGGTGCATTATAGCGATCTGCAGGGTGAACTGCCGCTGCGTCAAGCGCTGCAGAAAAAGCTGGCCGAATATAACAATATCGACGTGACGGCCGGTGAAATTCTGATCACCAACGGACTGACTCAGGCGTCCTATGCCGCCTTTATGGCGCTGCTGGACGAGGGTGACGAGGCCATTCTGCTCGAGCCTTTCTATCCCCAGCATGTCAACAAGATCGAGATGACGGGCGCCAAGGTGGTGCTGGCGCCACTCGATCGGGACGCCGGCTTCAGCATCCGCAAAGACCTGATCGAAGCCAAGATCACCAAGAACACGCGCATGATCGTTCTGGTCAATCCGTGCAACCCAACAGGCCGGGTCTATTCACGCGCGGAGTTGCAGGATCTCGCCGACCTCGCCATCAAGCACGACCTGATCGTCGTCTCGGATGAGGTCTATGAACAGATCCTGTTCGCAGGTGCCGAGCACATCAGCATCGCGTCGCTACCCGGAATGAAGGAGCGGACCATCACCATGTTTGCCTTCACCAAAGCCTATGCGATGGATGGCTGGCGGCTAGGCTATCTGGCGGCCGATGCGGCTTTGATGCCTGGATTGATGAAGATCACCATGAACGAGGTGACCCATGTCAACACATTCATCCAGGATGGCGCGCTGGCGGCAGTGACCGGCCCTGCATCGGTGATGCAGGATATGGTGGACGATGACCAGAAGAAGCGCGATCTGGTGGTGCGCCGCCTCAACCAGATGGCCGGCGTGACCTGCGCCATGCCAGAGGGCACGATCTACGCATTCCCCGACATCAGCGCCACGGGGCTCACCTCGCAGCAGGCGGCAGACGCCTTGCTTGATAAGGCCAATGTCGTGGTCGAAGCCGGCGGCTTTTACGGCCCGTTGGGCGACAGCCATATTCGCGTGTGCTTTGGGTCGCAGAGCTACCAGCGCATTGAAGAGGGTATGGACCGCATGGCAGGCTTCTTCAACGCGCTGTGAAAACCTGCCACGGCAGAATACAAGGCAACTCAAACTGGGCGGTCCGCTGCAATGGGGCTGCCGCTGCAGGAGCTGCGTCGATGTCCATAGTTGGTGAACTGGCCCCGATATCGTCGCGGATGACCATTGCTGACGGCGTCTACCAGCAATTGCGCGACGCCTTGATGGTCGGCCGGTTCGACCCCGGGCAGCCGCTGACCATCTCGTCGCTGGCCACCACCTTCGGCACCAGCCACATGCCGGTTCGCGAGGCGCTACGGCGCCTGGCGGCCGAAAACGCGCTTGAGGTCTCGTCGGGTGGATCGGCGCGCGTGCCAGCGGTGTCGGTAGAGCGGCTCGACGATCTGTGTCGCGCCCGCGTCGTAGTAGAAGGGCTGGCAACCGAGTTGGCTACGGCGCGGATGACCAACGCCGCACTGATCGCGCTTGAGACGATTGTTGCCGAGCATGAGGCGCTGAGTGACGAAAAGCATGTCTACGACATGCTGGACCGCAACCGGGCCTTTCACTTTGCGATCTATCGGCAATCGGGTTCCGAGGTGCTGCTCCAGATCATCGACAGCCTCTGGCTGCGGTATGGGCCGTATATGCGGATGCTCTCGACCCATATCGCGCCGCTGCTCAGCACCGGCCTGCATGAGCAGT
>JAQGKG010000175.1 GCA_028290245.1 Devosia sp.
CAGACCCGCCCGTTGCAGCAGCGCACCGGCATCGCCAACCTGGATCATTGGCGCCACCCGGGCCGACGCTCCGCCGAAGATTTCCGCATCGGCCGCCAGAAACGCCTCGCGCAATTCGGTTAACGTCTCGCCACCCAGCGCCGCGATCATCAAAAGCCCGTCCGGCGCCAGCTTTGCCCGCAACCGCGCCAGATATCCCGGCACATCGTTGACCGCCTGCAGGTGCAAAATCGAGACGATCAGGTTGTAGTCATCGTCATCCAGCGGCGGAATATCGCTGTCGCCAGCAAAGGCCGCGTGGCGCTCAATGGCAAAGCTGGCGCTCGAAGTTCGCCCGGAAACCGGGAGTTTTTCGCGGTCCGGCCCAATGATGGCGGCCTTGGGAAATTCGCGGATCAGCGCGCCAAGACGTTCCTCCAGATCGGCCAACACAAGGTCGGTGACGAAGTCGCTGGCCTCGGTTCGCCGGCTTAGGTGGCTGGCGATCAGGGCGCTGTCAAAGATTGCAGGTGGCTGGGTCATCTCAAGTCTTGCGGCCGGTTGGCGACGTGGCACTATGCCTTATGGAGAGCGAAGCGGGGCTTGTCAAAAATCCGGGTTGGACCAGCCGTGTCGCGCAGGCAATGCGGGGCGCTGGCAGCATGCTGCTAGACCTCGCCTATCCGCCAGTCTGCCTTAACTGCGACGCGCCCACCTCAACGCCCGACGTGCTTTGTGCAAATTGCTTCAAGGCGTTGCGCCCCATTACCGCGCCGCTCTGTCCAGTCATGGGTCTTCCCTTCGAGGTCTCGCTCGGCCCCGATCTGCTGTCGGCCGAAGCCATCGCCGATCCGCCGCCGTTCGGCCGGGCCAGGGCAGCGGTGCTCTATAACGAAGTGGCACGGACGCTGGTGTCTCGCCTCAAATACGGCGACCGCCCCGAACTCGCCCGGTTCTGCGCCCGGCTGATGGCCAGCGCTGGGCATGAGCTGTGGGTGGGCGATCCCATCCTCGTGCCGATTCCCCTGCATCCAGCCCGGCAGCGGGAGCGTCGCTACAACCAGTCCGGCGAACTGGCCCAAGCCCTTGGCAAGCTCACCGGCCTCAAGGTCGATGCGGACCTCGTCCGCCGTATTCGCAAGACGCGACAACAGGTTGGGCTGAGCGGAGACGGACGGCAGCTGAACGTCGCAGGCGCCTTTGCCGTTCATCCTGACATGCTGTTGCGCAGCCGCGGCAGGCGGATCGTGCTGGTGGACGACGTCTATACCACCGGCGCCACCACCAAGGCCGTGACCCGCACTTTGCTCAAGGCTGGCGCGGAAGCTGTCGACGTCGTGAGCTTTGCCCGCGTTGTCATCGGCGCAGAACTGCCCATATAAGACTAAACGCCCGTCTCCATGGAGAATTCCTTTGGCTACCATCGAAATCTACACGACCCCAACCTGCCCCTATTGCCACGCTGCCAAGGCGCTGCTCAACGAAAAGGGCGCTGACTACACCGAGATCACCGTGCTCGATCCCGAGTTGCGTGCAGCCATGACCCAGCGCGCCAATGGCCGCCGCACCGTGCCGCAAATCTTCATCGGCGCGACCCATGTCGGCGGCTATGACGACATGGCGGCGCTTGACCGCCAAGGCAAGCTCGATCCGTTGTTGGCGACCTAATCGCGATGAAAATCGCTGCCATCCAGATGCGGTCGGGGCTCGACCCCGACGCCAATATCGCCGCGCTCGAGCCCATGCTGGCCGAGGCTGTGGCGGCCGGTGCAACCTATGTGCTGACGCCGGAAGTCACCGTGGTTTTCCCGGAAAACCGTGAGCAACTGGCTGGTGTGGCAGCGCCGTTCGAGGATCATCCCCAGTTGCGCCGCGTCGGCGAGCTGGCGCGGCAGCACAAGGTGCATCTCCACATCGGCTCGCTTGCGGTGCCGCTGCCTGACGGACGCTTTGCTAATCGCTCCGTGCTGTTCGGGCCGGATGGGCAGATCGTCACCACCTATGACAAGATCCACCTGTTCGACGCCACCATTGCGGGGCTGAACGCCTATCGGGAAAGCGCCACTTATGCCGGCGGCGAGCAGGCGGTGACGGCCGATCTCGGTGAGTTCACCCTGGGCATGTCGATCTGCTACGACATGCGGTTCCCCAAGCTTTACAATAGCCTCGCCAATGCAGGCGCCAACCTTATTGCCGTGCCGGCAGCGTTTACCGTGCCCACGGGCCAGGCGCACTGGCATGTGTTGCTGCGTGCGCGGGCTATCGAAACCGGGTCCTATGTCATCGCCGCAGCGCAGGGCGGGCAGCATCCCAATGGCCGCGCTACCTATGGCCATTCGCTGGTCATCGACCCATGGGGGCGTATCATTGCGGAGCTCGATCATGATGAGCCCGGCGTGCTGCTGGCAGAGATTTCTGTCGATCACGTCAATGACGCACGCGAGCGCATCCCGTCCCTGGCCAATGCGCGAAACTTTGCCATTCCCGACCCGTTGCGGGTGTAAGCTGGCGACCTATATCTTCAGCCAACCGGGCCACTTAGGCCCACGAGACGGTTTTTTTGATCCAGTATTCCCTTCATTGCTCCCAAGGCCACACCTATGACGCGTGGTTCAAGAATGCTGCGGCATTCGATGAGCAGCAGACCCGTGGCATCGTGACCTGCGCCATTTGTGGCGACGTCGCCGTGAGTAAGGCACCCATGGCGCCATCGGTCACCCGGAGTGGGGCTGACAAAATCTCTCTGACTTCTGCACATCCCGACGCTGCAAAGTTCCGCGCCATGCTGCGCGAGTATCGCCAGAAGGTGACCGGCGAAGCCGAAAACGTCGGCGACAGGTTTGCCGAAGAGGCGCGCAGAATTCACTTCGAGGAAGTCGAAGCGCGGGGCATCTACGGCAATGCAACGCGTGATGAAGTCGTGGCGTTAGCGGAAGAAGGCGTGGAATTCATGCCGCTGCCCGATCTCCCCGAAGAGCACAACTAGTTCCGAGCGCCACTTCCGGCGCGACCATACGGAGAATATCCATGACAACACTCGACGCAGCCCTGACGGGCACGTTTTCCATTGGCGGCGACCTAACCGTCAATCGCCTGGGCTTTGGCGCAATGCGCATTACCGGCAAGGGCATCTGGGGCCCGCCGGAAGAACCTGAGGAGGCCAAGGCAACGCTGCGCCGCCTTCCAGAGCTCAATGTCAATTTCGTCGATACGGCCGAAAGTTACGGCCCCTATGTTAGCGAAGAGCTGATCGGGGAAGTGCTGGCGCCTTATACCAAGGGAACGATTGTTGCCACCAAGAGCGGTCTGACCCGTACCGGGCCGGATGAATGGGACCAGCTTGCCCGCCCAGAATTCCTGCGCCAGGGCGCCATCCAGAGCCTGCGCCGGCTCAAGGTCGAGGTAATCGACCTGTGGCAGCTGCACCGGATCGAGACCAAGACACCGCGGGCCGACCAGTTCGGCGCCATTGCGCAGTTGCAGAAGGACGGCATTGTTCGCCATGTCGGCCTCAGCGAAGTCAGCGTCGATGACATCAAGGAAGCCAGTAAATACTTCAAGGTGACCACGGTGCAGAACATGTACAATCTCGTCAGCCGCAAGGCCGAGGCGGTGCTGGATTACTGCGAAGCCAACGGCATCGGCTTCATTCCATGGCGCCCGATCGACGGTGGTAACCTCGAATCGACCAGCACTGAGTTCAAGGCGATCATGGACCAGCACGAGGCTTCCGCCAGCCAGCTCGCATTGGCCTGGATGCTGAAGCGCTCGCCGGTCATGTTGCCGATTCCAGGCACTGGCAAGGTCAAGCATCTGGAAGAGAACATAGCCGCCGCAGCCATTAAGCTCAGCGACGAAGAGTTCAAGACTTTGGACCGCATCGGCCGCCAGGCCTGATCTGGCCTCACAAACTCAAGCATTCGGAGGTCGGCAGCGAAACTCGTTGCCGGCCTTTTTCACGTCTGCGCGCAGACGCAGAAATGCCCTGTTCGGTCAGCTCAACGATTTTGGGGGATTATGGTCGGTCCGATAGGGAGGGTGGAATCCCCACTATCGAACCTGACCAGAAGACAGCCTTGGCAGACCGTCTGGTGGCTGAGGGCCGTTTAGCATCGACAAAACCGATTGTCACGCGTTTGTCGTGAAGTGAATGAGCACAATTTGCGTCTGATGCATCAGTCAACACCCTCCCCCTTGAGGGGAGGGATCAAGGGAGGGGTTCTGCGCTATCCTCACCCGATAGGCATGGGATGGCGCCGAACCCCCTCCCAACTCGATAACGGACTTAGAAGGGCTAAGTCCTATCTCGCTTCCCTCCCCTCAAGGGGGAGGGTGGTAGAGAGGTCCGCGCCCTTATGAATTCCAGAGCTTATCAATCGCCTGCGTGTCCCGCACTGCACCCCGTGCCGCCGACGTCGCAAACGCTGCATAGGCCTTGAGCGACGTCGTGACATTGCGCTTGCGCGGATGAGCCGGCTTCCAGCCGAGCGCATCCTGGTCGCGGCGGCGCTGTACCAGTTCATCATCCGATACCAGCAGCAGGATCGAGCGGTTGGGGATGTCGATCTCGATAGTGTCGCCTTCGCGCACCAGCCCGATGGTGCCGCCTTCGGCTGCTTCAGGCGAAACGTGGCCGATAGAGAGACCCGAGGTGCCGCCGGAGAAGCGTCCGTCGGTCAGCAGGGCGCAGACTTTGCCGAGGCCCTTGGATTTGAGATAGCTGGTCGGATAGAGCATTTCCTGCATCCCCGGCCCGCCGCGCGGGCCTTCGTAGCGGATGACCAGCACGTCGCCGGCCTTGATCTCATCGGCGAGGATGGCCTTGACGGTATCGTCCTGGCTTTCGAACACCCGGGCCTTGCCGGTGAACTTGAGGATCGATTCATCGACACCGGCGGTTTTCACGATGCAGCCATCGATGGCGATATTGCCCTTGAGCACAGCGAGGCCGCCGTCCTTGGAGAAGGGCGTTTCGGCCGAGCGGATGACGCCGTTCTGGCGGTCGAGATCGAGTTCGGTCCAGCGGTTGGACTGCGAAAAGGCTTGCGTGGTGCGCACGCCGCCGGGCGCGGCCAGGTAAAAATTGCGCACACTTTCCGAATTGGTGCGGGAAATGTCCCACTTGTCGATGGCGTCGCCCATGGTCGCGGCATGAACTGTCGGTTCGCTGCGGTTGATCAGGCCGGCGCGGTCGAGCTGGCCGAGGATAGCGAAAATACCGCCGGCGCGATGAACGTCTTCCATGTGGACGTCGCTTTTGGCGGGCGCCACCTTGGTCAGCACCGGCACCTTGAGGCTGAGGCGGTTGATGTCGTCCATGGTGAAATCGACGCCGCCTTCAAAGGCCGCGGCGAGGATATGCAGCACGGTATTGGTCGAGCCGCCCATCGAGATATCGAGCGCCATGGCGTTTTCGAACGCCGCCTTGCTGGCGATGGTGCGCGGCAGCACCGAGGCGTCGTCCTGCTCGTACCAGCGCTTGGTGATGTCGACGATGAGGTGGCCGGCTTCCTGGAACAGGCGCTTGCGATCGGAATGGGTGGCGAGGGTCGAGCCGTTGCCGGGCAGCGACAGGCCCAAGGCCTCGGTTAGGCAGTTCATCGAATTGGCGGTGAACATGCCCGAGCAGGAGCCGCAGGTGGGGCAGGCGGCCTCTTCGACGGCTTGCACTTCCTCGTCGGTGTAGCTGTCGTCGGCGGCCATCACCATGGCGTCGACCAGGTCGAGCGCCTGCAGCTTGCCCTTGAGCATGGCCTTGCCGGCTTCCATCGGGCCACCGGAGACGAAGATCACCGGGATATTGATGCGCATGGCGGCGTTCAGCATGCCGGGCGTGATCTTGTCGCAGTTGGATATGCAGACCATGGCGTCGGCGCAGTGGGCGTTGACCATATATTCCACCGAATCCGCGATCAGGTCGCGGCTGGGCAGCGAATACAGCATGCCATCGTGGCCCATGGCGATGCCGTCATCGACCGCGATGGTGTTGAATTCCTTGGCGACGCCGCCGGCTGCCTCGATCTCGCGGGCCACCAACTGGCCGAGATCCTTGAGGTGGACATGGCCGGGCACGAACTGGGTGAAGGAGTTGACGACGGCGATGATCGGCTTGCCGAAATCGCCGTCCTTCATGCCGGTGGCGCGCCAGAGGCCACGCGCGCCGGCCATATTGCGACCATGGGTGGTTGTGCGGGAGCGATATACAGGCATGGAAATATCCTCGAAGTCGGGCGCCGATTGGAA
>JAQGKG010000183.1 GCA_028290245.1 Devosia sp.
TATAGAAGTCGTTCCAGCGTGCGTCGGTCATGCAGCCGATGCCCTTGGTCTCGGCCTCGCCCGAAACCACGATGCCGTATTCCTTCATCTTTTCGATGCCATAGGCGATCTGGTCGTCGGTCATTTCCGGATTGTCGGTCTTGATCAGCGTGTTGGCGGCAGTGTTGTCGCCATACAGGTAATTGGTCCAACCGATGATCGAGGCCTCGACGAAACGCTTGGCGACATCGGGGTTGGCGTCGACCCAGGGCTTCATCGCTTCGATGGTGGTCGAATAGGGGTGGTAACCCTGGTCCGCCAGCAGCCAGACGTCCGGGGCAAAGCCCGCCTCGCGCTCGATCGATAGCGGCTCGGAGGTCAGGTATCCCTGCTGGATGGCCATGTCATTGGACAGGAACGAGGCTGGGTTGAACTGGTAGGGCTCATACTTTTCATCGACGAAGTCAGGCCATTCCGTCTTCATCCAGGTGAAGTAGCCGCTGAAGCCATCGGCGCTGAGGATGTATTTGGAGGCGCCTGCCAGCTCTGGGAAAGTGGCGAACTTGCCGGGATGCGACATCAGGATCTGCGGATCCTTCTGGAAGATCGCGGCCAGCGTAATGGTCGGGATACCTTCCTTGACCGCGTTGATCGCGCCGGTCGCGCCGCCCATATAAAATTGCACACCACCGCTGACCAGCAGGGGCCGTCCAGGCGACTGTGGACCACCCTGCATGATGGTGACGTCGAGGCCGTACTCGGCGTAAGTGCCGTCGGCAATTGCCTGATAATAGCCGCCATGCTCGGCCTGTGCGAGCCAGTTGGTGGCGAAAGTCACTTTGTCCTGCGCCATGGCGCCAACATTCAGCAAGCCGAATATGGCGGCCGAGGATGTAACCAGTTTGGTGATCGTATGCATTTGCGCTCCCGTGGACCTAGCTGACGCAGCCTAGGCCTAATTTTTATGCTGAACAGCCGCCTGCACAAATCCTTGCTTTGTTAAGAGCTCTTGTGAAGTCAAAAAATGTGCATCGGATAAAAATGCCTGCTATGCATGCATTGTATGTCGATTTCGGCTAGGCAACGGGCTGACCTGCCGATAGCATTCTCGCTCACACAGAATTTTCGTATGGTCACCACCCTCAATCCACCGCAAATCCACCCGCCGTTCGCGCCCTATAGCCATGGCATCCTGGTGCCGGCAGGGCAGCAGTTGGTATTTTGCTCGGGTCAATTGGGAATTGCAGCCGACAAGACAGTTCCGCCCGATTGTGCCGGCCAGGCCCGGATCTGTTTCGACAACATCGCGGCGATACTTGCGGAGGCAGGCATGGGCCTCGGCAATATCGTACGCATCAATGCCTATGTGACCGGCCGTGAGCATCTCGCCGCCTATATGGCGATCCGCAACGCGCTATTCGCCGAACCTTACCCGGCCTCGACGCTAATGCTGGTATCCGGCTTTGCCCGGCCCGAATTTGTCGTCGAAATCGAAGCTGTCGCCGCCGGCCCCGCCTAAGGACAATCCATGACGCGCAAGATCTGGTGGACCGACTTCACCGCCGCCGACTTCGACAATATCGATCCCAGCAAGACCATCGCCATCATGCCGATTGCGGCAGTCGAGCAGCACGGCCCCCATCTTCCTGTCGGCACCGATACCATCGTAAATCAGTCGATGATGGACCTTCTCGCCGAGCGTGCTCCCGCCGAACTCGATATTCGCATCCTGCCGGTGCAGGCCATCGGCAAGTCCAACGAGCATATCTGGGCCAAGGGCACGATTACCCATGGCGCGACTAATCTGATCGATGCCTGGACGCAGATCGGCATGGAAGTGGCGCGCGCCGGCATCCGCAAGCTGGTTTTCGTCAACTCACATGGCGGCAACGAGGAGGTCATGGGCATCGTGGCGCGCGAGTTGCGCGTTCGGGCCGGCATGCTGGCAGTCAAGAGTGGCTGGCGCTTCACGCCGCCCGATGTTCTCACTGACCTGGAGCGCCGCCACGGCATTCATGGCGGCGATGCGGAAACTTCACTGATCCTGCATTTCAAGCCGCATCTGGTGGACATGGCGCTGGCGCAGAACTTCGTCTCGATCGCCGCTCGAGACGAGCAGCAGTTCAAATACCTCCGCCCAACCGGCGCTTTCGGTCACGTCTACGCGTGGATCGCCTCCGACATCAATCCTGCGGGTGCCGTGGGAGACGCAACCCTCGCTTCTGCCGACAAGGGCCGGATTATAGCCGAAGCCAACGTCGCCGGAATGCTGGAAGTCCTCGCCGAAGTGGAAAGCGCGTCCCTGCCGGGCCAGCGTTAGGGAACGCATCATCCGGCGAAGGCCGCACATCTCTGGCGGGATGGCGCCAAGCGTCGGCTGTGATCTGCCGGACGTTACTCGGACGATATGGACAGCCCGGCGAGAAGCGGTGCGTATGCGGCAAGCCTGCGGGACAAGAACTCGGTGAAGAGCCGCACGCGCTTGGTCTTGCGTGTCTCCCCCTGAGTGAGAAGCCAAACCGCTCCATACAGGTATCGGTCTGTATCTGGCACCCTCTCCAATAGGGGGTCGGTATCGCCGACGAAACAGGGGATCGCCGTGAGGCCAATACCTTGCCGCACCGCCGCGATCTGCGTGTCGAAATCCGTGGTCCAAAACGGAGTGCCAGTGGTGAGACGCTCTCCGGCGCGGGTCCAGTCTGGTACGCCATGGGCCTTCACGCCGATCCACCTGGGATCCGTGCCGCCCGCCTGCCATTCGGCGAGTTGATCGCGCGACATGTAGAAACCGCCGTATAGCTCGGGTCCCTTGAGGCCGTGAAGATTGAGCGGCAGGGCTTCGCGGTCATAGACGACACGAATCGCGACGTCGGCCTCTCGGTTCGTCAGGTTTGCCAACTCGCCGGACGACAGGACTTCCATCTCGATGGCCGGATGGAGGCGCACGAAATCGGCCAAGTCGGGCATGAGCAGATGTGCCGCGAGGGGCGGCGGCAGTGTCACCCGCAGGATCCCGCGCACGCTCTGGTCGCGCGCGAAGACGCGCGTTTCCAACTGGAGAGACGAGGCTTCCATCTGTGCCGCGAACTCGAGGACTTCTTCGCCCGCAGACGTCAGGCGGTAGCCCGATGGCAGCCTTTCGAACATCTGCGTCCCGAGGCGGTCCTCAAGCTGGGCGATGCGTCGCAGCACTGTGGCGTGATTGACGCCGAGACGCTTCGCGGCGGCCCGCACCGAGCCTCCGCGCGCAGCGGCAAGGAAGTAGCGAACGTCGTCCCAGTCCATCATGGTGCAATTCGGCACCGCGCGGTGCGCCTTCCAGAGCCGTCCCGAAAATCTTATAGCAGCGCCGCTGGGCATCATAGTTTTATCGACTGCCGCGACTAGGCGATCCGTGCCTGCTGCCGTGGCCGGCACACTCGTCCAGCCGGATCGATTTTGCACCACCGATGTGCGCTCATCCGCACTGAGCGCCTGGCTCCAGCGGACCTACCTTGTGATGCAGCAAGAAAAGGACCCACGACATGAACAGACTGAATGGCAAGACTGCCGTGATCACCGGTGGCGCTACCGGCATCGGCCTCGCGGCTGCAAAGCGCTTCATCGAGGAGGGCGCCTTCGTTTTCATCTTCGGCCGCCGCCAGGACGCGCTCGACGCCGCTGTGGCTGAACTCGGGCCCAATGCCCGTGCGGTGCAGGGTTCGGTGTCCGATGAGTCAGATCTCGATCGGCTCTACGCGGCGGTGAAGGCCGAGCGCGGAAGGCTTGACATAGTGTTCGCCAATGCCGGGACGGGAAGCCAGCTCGCGCTCGGCCAGATCACCGCAGAGCACATCGACGACACCTTCAACACCAATGTGAAGGGTACCATCTTCACAATCCACAAGGCGTTGCCGCTGATGGGGCAGGGCGGTTCGATCATCCTGACCGGATCGAGCGCTGGTACCACCGGCGCCCCCGCATTCAGCGCTTACGGCGCCAGCAAAGCCGCCGTGCGCAACCTTGCCCGGACCTGGGCGGAAGACCTCAAGGGAAGCGGCATTCGGGTGAACGTCTTGACGCCCGGCGCGGTGGCGACGGAGCTCGCGAAGGCTGCGCTGGGTGCGGAGGGCCTCGGGATTTACGGCTCGATGACAGCGCTTCAGCGCATGGGCGACCCGGCGGAAGTGGGCGCAGTAGCGGCCTTTCTAGCGTCGTCGGACAGCAGCTTCATGACCGGCAGCGAAGTCGCCGTCGATGGCGGCCTGGCGCAACTCTAACGCCGTACGCCGGCGGCAGCTCAATTGGGGCCCGCCGGGTTACCAAACCAAAGGAGAACTTTATGACTTACGCAATTATCGGCTTCGGCAGTATCGCAAAGGCGCTGGCCAAGGCATTTGCCGGCAACGGCATCGAAGTATCAGTGGCAACCACGCGCGACCCGCAGAGTTTTGCAGCCGACGCGGCGGCGATCGGGCCTACCCTCGTTCCCACGACACTGGCGCAAGCCGTCAAGGCCGACATCATCTTTCTGGCCGTCCGTTACCAATCGCACCCGGATGTGGCCAAGGCGCTACCCAATTGGCAGGGCAAGATCATCGTCGACATGACCAATGCCTACGGCGTGCCACTCGAGGAACTGGCCGGAAAGTCTTCCGCCCAAGTCGTCGCCGAGGCTTTCACCGGAGGTAAGCTGGTCAAGGGCTTCAACCATCTTGTCGCTGCCGTCCTTGCCCAGGATCCGGCCCCTCATGGCGGCAAACGAGTCGTGTTCCTGTCGAGCGACGATGATGGCGCCGCAGCAGAAGTTGCTGGCCTTGCGGAAAAGCTCGGTTTTGCGGCGATCAAACTTGGCGGGCTTTCAGAAGGTGGGCTGCTGGTGCAGGCGCACGGAAACAGCTGGGGTCATCTGATCTTCAAGGACTTGGTCAAGTTGATTGATGTAGCGCCGCAATGACGACTATAAAATCTACCCCCAGAACCTAAACTAGCATTGAGCTACGTCGACAAGCTCGCCTTGTTTGATCGGTGTATTGCCTCGACCTAACTTTAATGCTGACCACTTCAGCCAGACAAACAAAAAGGCTCGCCGAAGCGAGCCTTGATACTTGGCACGGATGCCAATCTTGCTGAGGCTATTGGCCCGCTCGGAAGCGAGCCAAACTGCCTGAGGCCTTACTACAGGAGCGTAAGGTTGACAGCAGATTCCTTGCCGTCACGGCCGCTCTCGATGTCGTAGGTGACCTTGTCGTTCTCGTACAGGCCCTGGAGACCCGACTGCTGAACGGCAGAAATGTGCACGAATGCATCCTTGCCGCCGCCTTCAGGCGAGATAAAGCCGAAGCCCTTGGTGGTGTTGAAAAACTTTACGGTGCCGGTAATGGTAGCCATTATAAGGTCCTCTTTGTAGCTCGATGCCTTGGCGCGAGCGTTGCCCACTAGCAAAATGCCGTAGGGTAGAAACGTTTGCATTTTAGAGCAGTGAGCCGAAGACCGGAGATGACCGGCAGGGCAGCCGTCGTAGGCTGAAAACGTATGGCCAGTCTTATGCAGGTTTATAGCGATCACTGCAAGGCTTCCTGCGCGGACCATAGAACAGTATCCGCCGGAGCACTCATTTGGGCTTATTCGAGTATGCTGACGTTGCGTCCAGGCGTCACAAACGTGGCCCCCTGACGACTCACACGTCTGCTGTTCTATGCTTGATCCTCTTCCGCGACCGATCGGCGGCTATTGGGGAGACTGGCAGGATGCCGTCTGCGACCATACGGCCGAGGCTTTGCTGGACCGCTGCGTTGCAGCTCGCATGCTCGAACACGTCAATCCGGACGTGCCCAGCCCCGGCTTCGTCATTCCAATCCTGCACTGGCTCGGCACGCCGCAGATGTTCTGGGACAGTGATATCGGCAAGACGATCGAGACCATCGCCTATTCGCTGTACCGCAAGCTCAATCCGCGGCTTGAAGCGCGGGCCGACGAAATCATCGACATATATGAAAAGCTGCAGGATCCGGACGGAATGCTTGTCTGGCTGCGCCAGAACTTCTGAGGAGGAGATGCACTGGCGACCTTCCGGAACGAACAATGTCACGCTCCGTTTTGACAGTGTTCGAACAGATTGGCCCTTAGATGTCCCATCCCGCCCGATTTGGCGCTGTCATCGTCGGCGATGGCACGCGGTTCTCGCTTTGGGCTTCAGGGCACAAGACGGCTTCAGTTGAAATCGAGGGACACGGTACCTTCCCGCTTGAATCGACCGGGAACGGCTACTTCGAAGTTGAGGTGCCGGATGTCGGGCCCGGCGCGCTTTACGGGTTTCGGATTGACGATGGCCCGCGACTGCCCGACCTCGCCTCGCGCTACCAGCCACAGGGCAGCGACGGGCCGTCCATGGTGGTCGCCAGTGATTTTCCCTGGACAGATGAAAACTGGCATGGCGTCGAGCGCCGGGATGCGGTGCTCTACGAATTGCACATTGGCACCTTCACCGCTGAAGGCACCTGGACGGCCGCCGGAGCGAAGCTGAGCCAATTGCGGGACATTGGCGTTAACGTGGTACAGATCATGCCAGTTGGCACCTTCAAGGGTGATTTCGGCTGGGGCTATGACACCATTTTGCCCTATGCACCTTTCGCGCCATACGGCCTTCCGTCGGACATGCGCGCTTTTGTCGATACCGCGCATGCACTTGGCATCGGCGTCATTCTCGATGTTGTCTACAATCATGCCGGTCTGGGCGATTTCTATGGTGCGTATAGCGCGCAGTATCTCACCGAGGGCGAAGGGACTGAATGGGGCGCGTCGTTCAACTATGATGGTGAGGGCGCTAACGCCGTGCGCCAGTTCATCATTGGTAACGCGGTCTACTGGATCGAGGACTTTCATCTTGATGGCCTGCGGATAGACGCCGCTCAAGCCATGCACGACACCAGCGACGAGCACATCCTTGCCGAGATGACCCGTGCCGTACGTGATGCTGCAGGCCAGCAAAAAGTTTATGTGGTAGTGGAAAACCAGCCGCAGGAACACCTGATGATCGATCCGCCCGAGCATGGCGGCTATGGCGTCGACGCCATGGTCAGCGATGATTTTCAGCACGCCGTTCGTGTGGCCATCACCGGGCATAATGACTTCTACTACCGCGACTATCTCGGGACGCCCCAGGAGCTTATCTCGGCGCTGAAGTATGGGTTTCTCTATCAAGGCCAGCGTTCGCACATGCGCGACACGGCCTATGGCACCTATAATCTCGAAACGCCGCCGGAACACTTCGTACATTTCCTTGAGAACCACGACCAGGTGGCCAACTCGGCCCGAGGGTTTCGGCTTTCCACGCTTACTTCGCCCGCACGACTGCGCGCGGTTACTGCACTTTTCCTGCTCGGACCGCAGACGCCCTGCCTGTTTCAAGGTCAGGAATTTGGCGCCACCAATCC
>JAQGKG010000190.1 GCA_028290245.1 Devosia sp.
CGCTGAAACCCATGACTCGCCAAAGGCAAACGGGATCAGATCGGGCGCTACCAGGGCAAGGCCTGCGAATACCGGGAAGGCCACGACCGAGGACGCGAATGTGCCCATCAGGTAGGCCTCGCGCAGCTTCTTCGGCTCGCTCTGCATCGACGATAACAGGGAGTAGGACACCAGATTCAACGCGCCGGCTATCAGGTCGGTGAGGATCTGGAAGATGCGGCGGGAGAAGCTGTAGATGCCGAGCCAGGTCGGCCCCATCAAAGCGCCGATCAGCAGTTGGTCGATGTTGATCGTGGTGATGAAGTGGTTGCCGTTGGAGAACAGGCCGAAGGCCCGGAGGTCGCGCAAGGCGTCGCGGTCGAACTGCAATTGCGGCAGCCAGCGCGCGCCGACCATGGCGCCAATGCAGGCGGCGATAGAACCGGCGAGTTGAGAAAAGGCCAGGGCCCACAGGCCGAAGCCGGCCCATAGCAGGCCGAGACACACCAAGGCGGTGACTACCGATGCGACGGTGGTGCGCAGGGCCAACATCTTGAACGACATGGTGCGCACGATGAGCGCATTGGGCACGGCGGCGGCCATGTCGAAAATTACGCGGGCACCGACGAGCGGGATGAGACTGGCCAGGAGCGGCTGGCCTGCCGCAGTGCCGATGAACGACCCGGCGGCGCACAGCGCGGCGTAGATGACCAGCGCCGCGCCAACGCAGAGCCAGAATACCGTATTGAGATGGGCTGATGTGATCTGCTGGCGCTGGATCAGTGCTTCGCGGAAGCCGGCAGGCGCAAGCGCGACGCCGACGCTGGCGATGCTGACGGCAAAGGCGACGGTGCCGAACTCGGTTGGCGAGAGCACGCGCGAACTGGCGAGGAACACCAGGAAGCCCAGCACGCCGGGCACGAAGCTGCTGACCAGCGACCACAGCGTGCCCTTGATGGCGGCAGCGGCGCGGCCTTTGGTCAGGTGATCGCGGCCTGCGGTGGTGTCTGCTGCGACAGTCATGCCGGGTGAACCGGTCTCCGCTCACGCGACGCGACGAAGCGGTCAAAGTCTGGCGTGAGACGTCCGAGCGCGCGGATCATCAGGCCGCGAGCCCGATGCCGCAGCGCATCCGTAGGTGACATATGCTCGCCAAGCCCCTGACGGATCAGGGCTTTGGCAACATGGGTCGCCCTAACGCCTGCTGGGGCGGCAAAGCGCGGATTGGTCAGGAACTGCGCCTGGCGCTGCGGGCTGGTCTCGGTCCACACCTTTTGGCGTAGGGCCTGCACGGCGCGCTTGAGGTCTAGTTCGCGCCGCAGATACCCAGCGTTGAGCTCGGCATTGCGCGTGGTCTGCTCGGCGTTTTCTGCCCATACCGCTAGTGGCTGCATGGCGACATAGACCGGCTCGGCAATCGAATAGGTGCGCAGATATTCCTGCAGCGTTGCCGTGCAGGGATACTGAATTTCGAGCATGGAACGCGCCCGCACCGACCAGAACAGCCCGCCGTTCGAGACGCCGATCCCGGCCAGCAACGCAAGCCTGAACTCCTCGGCCTCGTAATGACCTTCGGTGAACAGATCGTCGAGCACTCCACTGGTGCCGACTTTGGCCGCGTCAGTGCCACTGGCGTATTCCACCACCTGATTGCGCAGTACGATCTCGACACCCTCGCGGCGAGCCAGTGCGATGTTTTCAGCACAGAATTCCGGGGTGATGAAATTGTCGTCCTCGACCACGCAGAAGAATTCCGCCTGACGCGGGTTTTCTGCGGTGAAGCAGTGATCGATATTTTTCGAGGCAAACAGTTGCGGCTTGTTGGCCGTGTAGTGGATGCGCGGATCGGCCAGCTCGGCCACGACATAACGGCCGGCTTCGAACGGATCATCGTCGTAGACATCGCAGACCCAGTCATGAAGCGTCTGGTCGATCATCGATTGCAGCGCGCGGCGCAGGGCCAGCGGGCGCTTATAGGTGGGCGTGCGGAAGTGAACGCGGTCGGGCTGGTAGTGCGACATGGCTCAAAACTCCTCTGGAAGGACGTGGCCGGTGGGCGGCATCGGCCGGTTTGCGCAGGGCGACAAGCCCGGCGAGGGCATAGATCAGCGTGGCGACGCCCATGATCGAGCGAATGGAGAATTCGAAGAACACTTCCACCTCGATGAAGCTGCGCAGGATCATCAGGGTCTGCAGTGCCAGCAGCAGCGCATTGGGCGCGGTGGGGCGAGCCAGCGTGTAGATGCCCATCAGCAGCGCGCCGCCATACATGATGGCGATTTGCAGCCCGAGCCCGACCAGCCCGATTTCGACGGCGTTGGAAATGTAGGTATTGTGGAAATTGAAGCCGGCGCCCGAAGGGACGTCGAACATCGCCCACAGCTCTTCGGCGGGTGCGAAGCCGATCACCCAGAACGAGCGATAGCCCAGCCCCTGCAGTGGCCTTTCGGCGATATAGCTCAGCCCGGTCGCCCATAGCTCGGTGCGACCGGTCAGCGTCGCGTCCTTGCCCGATCCTTCGAGGATATCGGTGAGCAGCGTATCGCCCATGGTGGTGATCAGCAGTGCCAGTGTGGCGCCGATCAGCAACAGCATGGACAACATGAACACCCGCTGCATGCCGCTCAGCCGCGCCGACAGCACGCTCAGCAAGACGATGCCAATGCAGGGTATCACCATCATGCTCGCGCCGGCCGATTGCGCCAGCACCAATAGCGGAGCCGACGATGCCGCACCCGCCAGCCCTAGCAGGCGAAGGACCCAATGAGATTTACCGTCTGCCGCGACGGCCACCGAGATCAGCGCGAAAACCGCGATATGGGCCGCGAAAGCATTCTTGCTGCCGAACACGCCCAGCCAGGCGCCGAAGGATCCGGTGCGGCCGAACAGAATGCTGGCGATGACGCCGATGCCATAGACCACGAACATCAGACGCATTAGTGAGGCGGTGGACAGCCGCCCGGTCATCACCACGGCGAACATGAAAGTGAAGGTTAGCTGCAAGCCATAGCGCAGCGAATTGCTCGGATACTGCGACCAAAGAGCAGTCAAAAGGCAATATGCTGGCAGCAGCAAAACGAACCACCAGCGGCGCATGCTGTCCATGCTGGCGGACACATTGCTGACGATCAACAGCCCGCCGCAGCCCATGAAGGTCAACGCGGCGAGCGAGCCGAACATGGCATTGAGCACCAGGGCGGCAAAGGCCCCGAAGGTCAGCAGGTATGCTTGGTTGATGGTGAGTTGGTAGGGCGATGCGCTCATGACGCCTGCCGCAGAATTTCGGGTTGCACGAGGATCGCCTCGGGGATGAAGCCCGCCGCATAGCGCCCGGCGTCGTCAAGGGCGATGCAGCGCCCATTGGCGTGTGCGGCTAGGTCACGCCAGATTTGACGCGAGCTTGGTGCAGACCAATCCACGAGATTGGTTGGGACATACTCAGGCACCACGTGTTCCACGTCAGTAGTCGCCTGCGCGCCCAGGGTGATGGTTTCGAGCCGCTTTGGCGCCACCTGTAGCTCGCTTCGGCGCGTGCGACCTTCTGCAAAGGAAGCCCACAAGCGTGCCAGATGCGATGGATCGCGCGCCAGTATGCCCAATGCTTCCGCAGGTTGGCGCGCCTTTATACTCGCGACGAGCTTCTCGTAGGCCAACCCGGTTTTCAGCATCGACCGGCGCTTGGCAAAGGCCGCGGAAAGCTCGGGTGATAGCGGTGAATTCTCTGCCGCCAGCGCATCCTGGCGCTCAAGCATTGCCCGCATGTCGTGCACCGACAGCCGGTGCGAGATCGAGGCGGAATGCCGGCGATAGAGGTAAAACGGCTCTGGAATGACTACCATTTTGGCATCGGCCAGTAGCAGGCGCAGCACGAAATCGTAGTCCTCGCCAATCCGCAGGCTTTCGTCATAGCGCAACTGCCCGAGCCGGTCGGCCCGGATCATCGGCTTGAGATAGCCAAGTGCGGGCGAGCCATCGAGGCCTGCGAGCACCCAATCC
>JAQGKG010000205.1 GCA_028290245.1 Devosia sp.
ACCGGCGGCTGGGTGGCGCTGGCCGTTGCCACCTTGATGGCGACGCCGCTCGCCGTTCTCGTTCCCGAAGCACTGCTGCCGGCCGGCACGGCGTTCCTTGCGGGTACCGCTAGCCTGAGCGCCCTAACGGTGCAGCAATCGCGTCGCCGCCGGATGCGACAACAGGTGACGCTGTGGACCGACCAGCTCGAAGTTGTGACTACGCAGAGCAAGGGCGAAAGCGTGTTGCGGCGGTTCGCGCCCAAGACGGTGCGGCTGATTCTGGTGCGTGACGAGAACGAAAAGACCATCGCCATACGCCTGCGCAGCGGCAAGGAAGAGCTGGAGATTGGCGCGTTTCTCAGCCCGGAGGATCGGGCGAGCTTTGCCAAGGCGTTTGGCACGGCGCTGCGCAAGGCGCGGCAGGACGCCTGAGCTGGTGTCAAAACCGGGTCGCAACGGCGGCCGGTGTCCTCTAAGAGTAACCCAAAGCCAGGGTGCTCCGATGAACCAGATCTTCTGCATGACCCCCGCGACGGATTACGACACCATCCAGGCGGCGATCCGCTATCTGTCCGAGAATGGTCCGGACGTGGCGGACCTGCCGCGTTTTGCCCGGGCGCTGGGACTGACCGAGCGGCAATTGACCGAGCTGTTTCGGCGCTGGTGCGGCTTGAGTCCGAAGAGCTTTGCGCAGGCTGTGGCGCTCGACCATGCCAAGAGCCTGTTGCGCAACCAGGAGAGCGTGCTCGACACCACCTATGAGGTTGGGCTGAGCTCGACGTCGCGGCTGCATGATTTGTTCGTCACCTATGAGGCAATGCCGCCGGGCGTGTTCCGGGCAGGTGGCGCTGGGTTGGATATGATCTGGGGGGTGGCGCCGTCGCCGTTCGGATTGGCGGTGGTTACGGCCACCGACTACGGCATGTCAGGTCTTGGGTTTGCCGACGAGACTACCACGGTGCAACAGGCGTTCGAGGACTTGGCCAATCGCTGGCCCAATGCACGCTTTACCCGTGATGATGCACGCGTCGCGCCAATGGTGGCGCAGGCATTCGACCCAGCGCATTGGTCGCCCGAACGCCCGGTGCGAGTGGTGCTGATCGGGACGGATTTCGAAGTGCAGGTGTGGGAGACGTTGCTGAAGATTCCGGTCGGCCGTGCCGCGACCTATCAAAGCGTTGCCAGCCATATCGGGCGCCCGACGGCATCGCGCGCAGTGGGTGCTGCAGTGGGGAAGAACCCGATTTCGTTCGTGGTGCCGTGCCATCGGGTGGTCGGCACGTCAGGCGCGCTGACTGGCTATCACTGGGGCGTACCGCGCAAACGGGCGATCTTGGGCTGGGAGGCTGGAGTGATCTCGACGGCGCATTAAAAAGGGCGCCCATGCGGCGCCCCCGTTTCACGTGAATCCAAGAGATCTTTAGATCTCGACGCGGCCTTCGAGCTGCCCGTCAGTCCCGATATTATAGATGGTCGGCTGCCCGGTGGCGATTTCGCGCTTCAGGATCTCGTACGGCGTCAGGCCTTCGATGGACATGACCAAGGCGCGCAGCGAATTGCCGTGCGCGGCGATGAGTACAGTCTTCCCGGCCTTCAGCAGCGGCAGGAGTTCGGCTTCGTAGTAGGGCAGGGTGCGGGCCGCGGTGTCCTTGAGGCTTTCGCCGCCGGGAGGGGGAACGTCGAAGCTGCGGCGCCAGATCAGCACCTGTTCTTCGCCCCACTTGGCACGCGCGTCGTCCTTGTTGAGGCCTGAGAGCTCGCCATAGTCGCGTTCGTTGAGCGCGATATTGCGGGTGATGGTAACGTTGAGAATGTCCATCTCTTCGAGCATCAGGTCCAGCGTGTGCTGGGCGCGGCGCAGGGCCGAGGTGTAATAAAGGTCGGGGACGATGCCCTTGGCCTTCAGCGCCTGGCCGGTGGCGCGCGCCTCGCCGATGCCCTGTTCGGTCAGGTTGGGATTGCGCCAACCGGTGAAGAGATTGGAGAGGTTCCATTCGCTCTGGCCGTGGCGAACGAGGATCAGGGTACCGGTCATTGTTGGTCTCCGAATTGAAAGTGTTGGCCGACGCCCATGGCATCGGCAATGCGGGAAAAGTCGGCAGCGCCGGTCTTGAACAGCGACTTGCGGAAATACATGCCCCAGTGGCTCTGGTCGGTGACGAACTCTAGCTGTGGCAACAGCAGGTAGATATCGGCCTCCTGAGCATCGAGGTAAGTGGCGCGACGTTGCCAGGCTTCGGTGCCTGCGCCCATGACACTGGAAGGCTCAGGCTCGCCCTCGGCGATGATACCGATGGCGGTGAAGCGACGCACTGCGTCTTTGCCGCCCAGCGTTTCGGTGGGCGAATAATAGGCGAAGGCGTCGCCGGGGCGGAGTTGTTTTACCGCGCTGTGCTTGCCGTGGGCGAACATGACGAAACCCTGTTGGCGACCGACGCGGACATGCGCGGCCGCTGCCACTCCGATCCAGCAGGTCGGGGTGGCCATGGCGATCAGAGCCCCAGCACGTCAGTCATAGCATAAAGACCGGCCGGTTGGCTGGCGGCCCATAGTGCGGCGCGGGCAGCGCCGTTGGCATAGATGGTGCGGTCCTGGGCGCGGTGATTGAGTTCGATGCGTTCGGACGGGCCGGCGAGGATGACCATGTGGTCGCCGATGACATTGCCGCCGCGCAGGGTGGCAAAGCCGATGGTGCCGGCTTCGCGGGGGCCGGTGTGGCCGTCGCGTACCGTCACCGCATGATCCTTCAGCGCAATGTGGCGGCCCTTGGCGGCAGCTTCACCCAGCAGAAGTGCCGTGCCGGAGGGGGCATCGACCTTCTTGTTGTGATGCATTTCGAGGATTTCGATGTCGTAGTCGGCCAGCGCCGCGGCGGCCTTTTCGACGAGGTTGGCGAGGACGACCATGCCCATCGAGAAATTGCCGGACTTGACGATGCGGGCGCCGGATTGAGCTGAGGCGGCAATGGCGGCATCATCGTCTTCCGAGCAGCCAGTGGTTCCGACGATGTGGACCAGACCCAGCTTGGCGGCCTTTTGCGACAGGGCAACGCTGGCGCCCGGCGCGGTGAAGTCGATGATGGCATCGGCGCCGATCAGGGCCGCGTCGATATCGTCGGTGATCTTGACGCCGAGTTCCTCGATACCGGCATAGAGGCCCGCGTCGAGACCGATAGCCGGCGATCCCGGCCGATCCACCGCAGCATGCAGCTTGGCGACGGCGCCATGCAGCGACAGACCGCCCAGCGCGGCGACGGCGCGAATATTGGCCACGCCCATACGTCCGCCGGCACCCGCCACCACGACCTTGAGATCTGCCATGCATCCGTCTCCCTATTGGTTTTTGGCTATAGCAGCGCTCAGGGAAAACGCCAACAGGTGTGCCCCATTGCCGTCATCATGCTAGGGTGATGTTTGGACAGAGACCAAGGGACCTGATTTGACCATCACCAACGCGCTGGCCGGTATCGCGGTGGACGACATCAACGAGGCGCTCGACTATTACGAGCGGCTGTTCGGCCGCCCCGCCGATGCGCGGCCAATGAACGACGTTGCCGAATGGAAACTGCCGGGCGGCGGCTGGGTGCATGTCGCCACCGATGCCGATCGGGCAGGGGCATCGAACGTGACGCTGGTGGTGGATGACCTTGCCGAGGAGCTGGGTCGGCTTGGCTTACACGGGCTGACGCCGGTGTCCAAGGCGATGGGGGATTTTTTCAAGACCGCGAAGTTCCGCGATCCCGATGGCAATCAGATCGTGTTCAGCCAACCGCAGCACGGGACGTATTGAGGGGGCAGGATTCTCCCGCCCCTGACTCCATCCAGAATCTAACCCACCCACGGATCTTCCCTCGGGCTTGACCCGAGGACCGCTGAAAGCACGGCACAAGCGGCGAATGGCTCTCGGGTCAAGCCCGAGGGAGAAGGGGAAGGAGTAGGGGGAGGGTGAAGAAAGACGCTAAACCCGCCGCAGCTTCACGTCCTCGATCAGGTGGTTCTTGCCCTTTTTGAGGATCAGGTCGGCGCGGCCTCGGGTGGGCAGGACGTTGTCGAGCAGGTTGGGGAGGTTGATGGTGCGCCAGACCATTTTGCCGAACTCGCCGGCTTCGGTTTCGCTCATTTCGGCGAAGCGGCGGAAGAACGACGTCGGGTCCTTGAAGGCGGTTTCGCGCAGGCGGAAGAAGCGCTCCATGAACCAGGCTTCGAGATCGTCATTGTCGGCGTCGATATAGATCGAGAAATCGATGAAGTCGGAGGCAAAGAGGATCGGCTTGCCGTCCTTGGGTAGCTCACCCGGCTGCAGGATGTTCAGGCCTTCGACAATCAGGATGTCCGGCCGGTCAATGATGACCTGGCTATCCGGCACCACGTCGTAGACCAGATGGGAATAGACCGGCACCTGCATCTGGCCCTTGCCGGACTTGATGTCGGAGAGGAACTGCACGAAGCGAGTGCGGTCGTAGCTTTCGGGGAAACCCTTGCGCTCCATGATGCCGCGCTCGGCCAGCACCTTGTTGGAATGCAGGAACCCGTCGGTGGTCACCAGGTCGACCTTGGGGCTCGAGGGCCAGCGCTGCAGCAGCGCCTGCAGGATACGAGCCGTGGTGGATTTACCCACCGCGACCGAGCCGGCGACGCCGATGATAAAGGGCACCTTCTGGTCGGGCGTTTCGAGGAAGCGCGTCGAGACGTTGTGCAGGCCCTGGATGGCCTCCACGTAAAACGTCAGCAGGCGCGTCAGGGGCAGGTAGGTTTCTTCGGCCTCTTCCAGCGAGATCGGATCGCTCAAGGTGCGCAGCCGGGCGATGTCCTCACGCGTCAGCGTCATCGGCTCGTCGGCGCGCAGGGCGCCCCACTGGGCCTTGGTGAAGGAGTGATAGGGCGCGAGGACCGGCTTGCGCTTGGCCATCAGTGCTGGTCCGTCCGCGAGGCTTTTTCGGCAAGGCCGGACTGGGCGGTGCGCATGTCGAGCTCAGCCATCACTTCGGCCAAGGGAAGGTCCGCCGCCCGCAATACCACCAGCAGGTGATATAGAACGTCGGCGCTTTCCTTGACCAGTTCGGCGCGGTTGCCGGTCACGGCAGCGATCACTGCCTCAGTGGCTTCCTCGCCGAGTTTTTGCGCGCATTTTTCCATGCCGCGGGCAATCAGCTTGGCGGTGTAGCTCTCATCGGGCGAGGCCGCTGCGCGGATGGCGATGC
>JAQGKG010000234.1 GCA_028290245.1 Devosia sp.
AACCTGGCCGCGGGCTTTATCGAACCTAGCCAGGGCCACGTGACGATCGACGGCAAGACGGTCACGGCGCCCTCGGCCGACCGTGCCGTGGTGTTCCAGGATGATGCGCTGTTTGCCTGGTCCAACGCCCGCGACAATGTCGCTTTCCCGCTGCGGCTGCGTGGTCAGTCGCGCGCCGAGCGTCACCGCCGCGCCGATGCGCTACTGGCCGATGTCGGTCTGGCGGGTCAGGGCGACAAGGCCATCTGGGAACTGTCGGGCGGCATGCGCCAACGCGTCGGCATTGCTCGCGCCCTCGCCGCCAATCCGCAATTCCTGTTGATGGATGAGCCACTTGGCGCGCTCGATGCGATGACCCGCGACCAGATGCAGGAATTGTTGCTGACGGTCTGGCAGGGCTCGGGAACCGGCGCCTTGCTGATTACCCATTCGGTGGAAGAGGCACTGTTCCTCGCCACCCGCGTCGTCGTGCTGGCCGCTCATCCCGGCCGTATCGCGCTGACCCGGGAGGTTGATTATGGCCGTCGATTCCTTGCCGGTGAAGGTGCTCGAGCGCTGAAGTCCGAGCCGGGTTTCGTCGCGGCGCGCGAAGAACTCATCGCCGCCATCCATGATCCTGCCTACGAGGTCGCAGCGTGACCACCGTGATCGATACTGCAACGCCCAAGGCTCCAGAGCGCGGCAACGCCAAACGCTGCGCCGGTTTTTGCCGTTGATCGCCGGTACTTCGGTCGTGGCCTTCGTGCTCGTGATCTGGCATATCGCCAGCACCTCAGGCTGGGTATCGCCGGTGTTCCTGCCACCGCCCGGCGCTATCATCACGGCGTTGGGCCGCCTGATCAGCGTTGGATATGTCGATAGCACGTTGCTGCAGCATGTCGGCGCCAGCTTGGGACGTGTGTTCTCAGCGCTGTTCTTTTCGGTGCTGACCGGCGTGCCCGCCGGGGTGCTGATTGCCACCAGCCCGATCGGCCGTGGCGTGCTCGATCCAATCGTCGAGTTCCTGCGTCCATTGCCGCCACTGGCTTATCTACCGCTGGTGATCATCTGGTTCGGCATTGGCGAGACGTCGAAGATTTTGGTGATTTCGCTGGCCATGGCACCGGCAATCATCATTTCAACGGCAGCCGGTGTGCGTTCGGCATCGAAAAACCAGGTCAACGCCGCACGAGCTTTCGGTGCCTCACCAGTCCAACTATTGCAGCATGTGCTGCTGCCTGCCGCAGTTCCATCGATCCTGACCGGCATTCGCATTGCGCTCGGGGCTGGCTGGACCACGCTGGTCGCCGCCGAACTGGTCGCTGCGGGCAGGGGACTGGGCTACATGATCCAGTCCGCCGCGCAGTTCCTTGTCACTGACGTCGTTATCGCTGGCATTCTCGTCATCTCCGCCATCGCCTTTGCCTTCGAGGCGCTGCTGCGCTTCATCGAGCGGCGCTATGTTCCCTGGTCGCGCAATCTGTGAGTGTCATGAGCAATCCACTGAGCTTTTTCTGGTTCATCCCTACCCATGGCGACGGCCGCTATCTCGGTTCCAGCCAAGGCGAGCGCCAGCCCGATTTCCAGTATTTCAAGCAGATCGCGCAGGCCGCCGACCGGTTGGGTTTCGAGGGCGTGTTGCTGCCGACCGGACAAAATTGCGAGGAATCCTGGATCACGGCGACTGGGCTCGCCACTGTCACGGACCGGCTCAAATATCTGGTGGCCCTGCGTCCCGGCGTGACACTGCCGACATTTGCGGCGCGACAGGCGGCGGCGCTGGACCGGCTGAGCAATGGTCGGCTGCTGCTCAATGTGGTGGTTGGCGGCAATCCGGTGGAGCTGGCTGGTGATGGCGTGTTCTTGCCGCATGGGGAGCGGTACGAACAGGCCGGCGAATTCCTCACGATTTTCCGCAAACTGCTGGCGGGTGAAACCGTCGATTTCCATGGCAAGCACTACCGCGTCGAAGGCGGTCGGCTAGACCAGCGCACCGTGCAGCAGCCGCATCCGCCGATCTTCCTCGGCGGCTCGTCCGATGCAGGACAAGACCTCGCGGCTGAACAGATCGACACCTATTTGACCTGGGGTGAGCCGGTGGCGCAGGTGGCCGAAAAGGTAGCGGCGGCACAGCGCAAGGCGGAAGCGCGTGGCCGTAAATTGCGCTTCGGCATCCGGCTGCATTTTATGGTGCGCGAAACCGAAGAAGAAGCCTGGCGCGAGGCGGATCGGCTGATCAGCCACGTTTCAGACGCCCAAATCGCCTCCGCGCAAGCGCGCTTCACCCAGCAGATGGACAGCGTTGGGCAGCGTCGAATGGCCGAACTGCATGGCGGTGACCGTAACCGGCTGCTGGTGGCACCGAACCTGTGGGCTGGTGTCGGCCTCGTGCGCAATGGCGCTGGCACCGCGCTGGTTGGCACCCCCGGGCAGGTCGCCGAACGGCTGCGTGAATACCAGGCGGCCGGCATAGACATGGTCATCGGCTCTGGGTATCCGCATCTGGAAGAGGCGTACCGCGTCGCAGAACTGCTGTTCCCGGTGCTAGGTCTGGGTACCAAGCGCAACACGCTGGTTGAAACCGTCAGCAACGAATTCGCTGTCGGTTTTCATGGCAAGGAACAGATCAAGGCCTAGTTCGCCAGCAACGAATGGTTGGTGTGCTGCCCGGTGCTAGAGGCACGCTAAGCGGGCGTTGGTTAAGTCTAGGCGATGACCGCCTCCAGACAGATCGCGCCTGGCGTATTGCTCGATAGCCCCCGGCCTAGTGCCGGGGGCCGGTCTCGATTACCAGCTTGCCAGAACGGCGCCGTTGAAGGTGGTGTCGATGAAGCTCTTGATCTCGTCGGAGTGATAAGCCTCGACCAGGGCCTTTACCCAAGGCTGATCCTTGTCTTCGCTGCGCACGGCGATAACGTTGGCATATGGGCCCGTGGGGCTTTCGCGCAGGATCGGGTCATTGACCGGATCAAGGCCCGCTTGCTCGGCATAATTGGTGTTGATGCCAGCGGCATCCACATCGGGCAGAGAGCGCGGCAGTTGGGCGGCGTCGATCTCGAGGAATTCCAGGTTCTTGGGATTGCCCACGATGTCGATAACGCTGGCTGCTGTGCCGACACCGTCCTTGAGGTCGATGATGCCGTTGGCTTCCAGCAGCAGCAGCACGCGACCGCCGTTGGTTGGATCGTTCGGGATGGCGACCTTGCCGCCTTCGGGCAGGTCAGCGATGTTTTCGATCTTGTCCGAGTAGATGCCGATCGGGAAATTCACCGTGGTAGCGACCGACTCGATCTTGTAGGCGCGATCCCTGACCTGGTTGTCCAGATAAGGCTGGTGCTGGAACGAGTTGGCATCGAGGTCGCCGGAGGAGAGGGCCTCGTTCGGAATGACGTAATCGGAAAACTCGATGATTTC
>JAQGKG010000247.1 GCA_028290245.1 Devosia sp.
CCGATGGTGGCCGGCATTCATGGCTTTTGCCTGGGTGGGGGGCTGGAGCTGGCGCTGGCCTGCCACTATCGCGTGGCGGTCAATGACGACAAGACGCGGATTGGGTTCCCTGAGGTCGGCCTTGGCATTTTTCCGGGCTTTGGCGGCACTGGGCGGTCGATCCGCCAGGCGGGGCCGGTTGATGCGATGCAGATCATGCTGACCGGCAAGATGTTGCGGGCTGGCGCGGCGCGGGGGCTGAACCTTGTCGACAAGCTGGTGCGCCATCGCGACATGCTGCGCTGGGAAGCGCGCAAGGCGGTGCTGCAGAAGCGCAAATCCACCGAAGCTGGTTTCACCAAGAAGGTGATGGCGATGGGGCCGCTGCGCGGCTACGTGGCCGGTAAGATGAAGGAACAGGCCGGCAAGAAGGCGCGGGTGGAGCATTATCCGGCGCCGTTTGCGCTGATCGAGCTGTTTGAAAAGCACGGCGATGACTGGAAGGCGATGATCGCCGGCGAGGTCGATGCCTTTGTGCCGCTGATGAGCAGCGCTACGGCGACCAACCTGCGCCGGGTGTTCTTCGCTTCCGAGGCGCTGAAGAAACAGGGCACCAAGGGGGTCAAATTTGCCCGGGTGCATGTGATCGGCGCCGGTGTGATGGGCGGCGATATCGCGGCCTGGTGCGCGCTGCTCGGCATGAGCGTGACGCTGCAGGATCTTGATATGGAGCGCATCAAGCCAGCGCTCGACCGGGCCAAGAAGCTGTTCAAGAAGCGACTGCGCAAGAAGCATGAGGTCGATGCGGCGGTGTTGCGGCTGGAGGCCGATCCCACCGGCAAAGGCGTTTCGCGGGCCGATGTGATCATCGAGGCGGTGGTGGAAAAGCTCGAGGTCAAGCAGGCGATCTTTGGAGGGCTGGAGGACCGGCTGAAGCCGGGCGCGATCCTCGCGACGAACACCTCGTCCATCGAGCTTGAACGGATTGCCGAAAATCTGAAGCAGCCAGAGCGGTTGATCGGGCTGCATTTCTTCAACCCGGTGGCGCAACTGCCGCTGGTGGAGGTCATTCGGTCGACGTTCAATACGGATGCCGAAATCGGTAAGGGCGCGGCGTTTGCGCTGGCCATCGGCAAGTCGCCGGTAGTGGTCCAGTCGGCGCCGGGGTTCCTCGTGAACCGGGTGCTGATGCCATACATGCTGGGCGCCGTGCAGCGGGTCGAGGCCGGCGAAAGCAAGGAATTGCTCGATGCGGCGGCGGTGGCTTTCGGCATGCCGATGGGTCCGATCGAGCTGATGGATACGGTGGGGCTGGACGTCGGCAAGTCGGTGGCGACCGAGCTTGGCCATGGCGTGCCGGATGGCTCGCAGTTCGACCAGTTGGTGAAAGCTGGCAAGCTGGGACGAAAGACCGGCGAAGGCTTTTACAAATGGGTCGATGGCAAGGCGCAGAAGGGGGAGGTTCCGGCTCATGCCGATTTGGCCGCGCTGGGGCGTGAACTGGTCAAGCCGCTGGTCGACATGACCGAAGTGGTACTGGCCGAAGGCGTCGTCGCCAATGACGGACTGGCCGACATCGGCGTGATCATGGGAACCGGCTTTGCTCCGTTCCTTGGGGGACCGCTGAAGGCACGACGGGATGGGAAGGCATGATGGCGCTGGATATTCTCCCGAGCGCTGCGCGGCACCTCCCCCTTTACGGGGGAGGCTGGGAGGGGGTGCGAGAGCCCCGATATTTGGGCCAACCGTCCCCCTCCCTGACCCTCCCCGCAAGGGGGAGGGTGTCGACTGAGGCATCTGATAAGAAGACAACGGCAGCGTCCGGGAGCAACACATGACTGAACTTCGCAGAGTTGCCATCGTGGGTTCGGCGCGCATTCCGTTTGCGCGTGGCAACACCGCCTATGTCGACGAAACCAATCTCTCGATGCTGGGCACCGTGTTGGCCGGACTGGCCGACAAGTTCGGGCTCAAGGGTGAGAAGGTGGATGAGGTGGTCGCCGGATCGGTGATCGGGCACTCGCGTGACTTCAACATTGCGCGCGAGGCGGCGCTGGATGCGGGATTGTCGCCGCGCACGCCGGGCACGACGATGCAGATTGCCTGTGGCACCAGCCTGCAGGCGGCGCTGATGCTGGCGGCGAAGATTGCCTCGGGCGAGATCGACAGCGCTATTGCGGCGGGCTCCGATACGGTCAGCGATAGCCCCATCGTATTTGGCAACAAGTTCCAGCATCGCTTACTCGATGTGAACAAGGCGCGCTCGACGGGCGACAAGTTCAAAGCGTTCAAGGGCTTTTCGTTTGGCGAGCTGACGCCGGTAGCGCCCTCGGTCAACGAGCCGCGTACGGGCATGTCGATGGGTCAGCATTGCGAGCTGATGGCGCGCGAATGGGGCATTACGCGGCAGGCGCAGGACGAGTTGGCGGTGGCCAGTCATCGCAATGCGGCCACTGCGTATGGCGAGGGTTTTCACGACGACCTGCTGGTCTCGTGTGCGGGACTGATGCGGGACAATAATGTTCGCGCGGATGCTAATGTCGATAAGATGGCATCGCTGAAGCCGGCTTTCGATAAATCGAGTGGCCACGGGACTTTAACCGCCGGAAATTCGACGCCGCTGACCGATGGCGCATCGGCGGTTTTACTGGCGAGTGAAGAATGGGCGAAAGCGCGCGGGCTGCCGATTTTGGCCTATTTGACCACGGGCCGTGTCGCCGGCAATGACTTCGCACATGCCGAAGGTCTTTTGATGGCGCCGACGATTGCGGTCAGCGAAATGCTGGCGCG
>JAQGKG010000248.1 GCA_028290245.1 Devosia sp.
CTCAGCAGGCAAAATTTTGGTCACGCCGCCGACTGGCGCGGCCATTGAAATCGAAACCAAGAACATCGTCATCGCCACCGGTTCGGTATCGGCAAGCCTGCCGGGCATCGAGATCGACGAGAAGACCATCGTCACCTCAACCGGTGCGCTGAGCCTCGAAAAGGTGCCGGGCAAGCTGCTGGTTATCGGCGCCGGCGTCATCGGGCTGGAGCTCGGTTCGGTCTGGGCCCGCCTTGGCGCGCAGGTTACCGTGGTTGAATATCTCGACCGCATCCTGCCCGGCATGGACAGCGAAGTGGCCCGCCAGTTCCAGCGCATGCTGCAAAAGCAGGGCATGGAATTCAAGCTGTCGAGCAAGGTCGCCGGCATCGACAAGCAGGAAGACGGTTCGCTCAAGGTGCGGGTCGAACCCGCCAAGGGCGGCGACATGGAAATCCTCGATGCTGACGTGGCGCTGGTTGCCATCGGCCGCAAGCCGTTCACCGAAGGGCTGGGCCTCGACATCGTCGGCGTGGCGCTGGATGAACGCGGCCGCGTGCGCGTCGATCAGCACTACAAGACCTCGGTTGACGGCATCTATGCCATCGGCGACGTGATCGCCGGCCCGATGCTGGCCCACAAGGCCGAAGACGAGGGCATTGCCGTCGCCGAGATCCTCAATGGCCAGGCCGGCCATGTAAACTATGCCGTAATGCCGGCAGTGGTTTATACTAACCCGGAAATTGCTTCGGTCGGCAAAACCGAGGATGAACTCAAGGCGGAAGGCATCGACTACAAGATTGGCAAGTTCCCATTCACCGCAAACGGCCGCGCCAAGGCGATGCTGGCGACGCAGGGTTTCGTCAAAATCCTCGCTGACGTCGAGACCGATCGCGTGCTGGGGGCCCACATTGTTGGCAAGAACGCTGGCGAGATGATCCACGAACTCGTGGTGCTGATGGAATTCTCCGGCGCGGCCGAAGATCTGGCGCGCTCGACGCATGCCCATCCGACGCTATCGGAAGCCGTGCGTGAAGCGGCACTATCGCTGGGTGATGGAGCAATCCACATCTAAACAACTGTCAGGGCTAGAATTACTGAGGCACCGCTGACCCTGTCAGCGGTGCTTTTTTCTAACAGTCTAAGCTAGCACATTCATCATACAACATCCTGGCCATTGTATGTTGACTTGTCTTTTGTTCTTCCATACCAGTTTCACACCAAGTCGGCGACGAGTCCAGAGGACGGCGAGACAGGCTTGAGCGGCGGGAGGGAAGACCCGGCGCGGATCAACGACATCGGTTACCAACGGCGCGGAGGACGGGCCGGACCGGTGTCACTTTGGGAGGACACCAATGTTTCATCTGCCTAAACTGGCAGCGACCGCGCTTGTCGCTGCATCCCTGATGGTTTCGACCGCCAGCGCCCAGACCGTGCTGCGCTCTTCGGATACCCATCCCGATGGCTATCCGACCGTCGAGGCCGTGAAGGCCTTTGGCGAGCTGCTCAGCGAAAAAACAGACGGACGCTATTCGGTGGAAGTGTTCCACTCCGCTCAGCTTGGCGAAGAAAAGGACACCATCGAACAGTCGCAGTTCGGCGTAATCGACCTGAACCGCATTTCGAGCGGCACCTTCGGTACCCAGGTGCCGGAAGCCACCGTGACGCAGTTGCCCTATATTTTCCGCTCGGCTGACCACTTCCATGCTGTGCTGGATGGCCCGATCGGTGAAGAAATCCTCGCTGCATTCGACAAGGTGGACGTGGTTGCGCTCGCCTTCTACGACGGCGGCGCACGCTCGTTCTACAATAGCGGCAAGCCTATCAACTCCCCCGCCGATCTAGCTGGCATGAAGCTGCGCGTGATGCAGTCCGACATTTTCGTGGACATGGTCGCAGCACTCGGCGGCAACGCCACACCGATGCCTTATGGTGAAGTTTACTCGGGCATCCAGACCGGCGTTATCGACGGCGCCGAGAACAACTACCCGAGCTATGACACCGCCGGCCATGCCGAAGTTGCCAAGTTCTACTCGCTCGACGAACACCTGATGGTGCCGGAAGTCCTGGTGATTTCCAAGATTGTCTGGGATGGCCTCACGCCGGAAGACCAGGTGCTGTTCCGCGAAGCCGCCAAGGAGTCCGTGGTCAAGCAGCGCGAACTCTGGGCCGCCAAGGAAGTTGAATCCAAGGCAGCCGTCGAAGCACTCGGCGCAACCATCAATGAAGTCGACAAGAAGCCCTTCATCGATGCGATGGGCCCGGTTTACGAAAAGTATGTCACCGATCCCGCTCTGAAGGATCTGGTTGCCCGCATCCAGGCTACCGAGGGCTAAGCCTAAACCACGGCGGGGCGGCACAATTTGTGCCGGCCCGCTTTTGCTTGCCGGGAGAACTATCGTGAGAGACAGGCTTATGCCGATCAGCCGCGCGCTGGGGCAGCTTTCAAACGGCGTGCTTTACCTGGCCGGCATCGGCCTTGTGGTGATGACTTGTATCGTTGCCTATCAGGTGTTTATGCGCTTCGTGATCAATGCCTCGCCGGCTTGGACCGAGGCCGGTTCGATCATGCTGATGACCTGGTTCATCTTTCTTGGCGCTGCAGTTGGCGTGCGCGAGAATTTCCACATGGGCTTTGACGTGCTGCTGTATGTGCTGCCGCCCAGTGCCAAGCCATGGCTGCGTGCCATCAGCGACATCTGCGTTTTTGGCTTCGCCTTTGGCATGGTGTATTTCGGCGGCGAACTGGTCATCCGTTACTGGTCGACCCGTATTCCCGTGCTCGGACTGCCGACCGCCTTCACTTATTTCCCCATCGTGATCTCGGGTTTCCTGATGTGCCTGTTCTCGCTGGAACGCCTGCTGTTGCGGGCGGCGGGCGAGCCGGTCGATGACATCCCTGTTGATCCGACGATTACCGAGGCCTGATACGCATGGAATACTGGATCCTTTTCGGCGTCTTCACGGTATTGATGGTGATCGGCACACCGATCGCCTATTGCTTGGGCATCGCCAGCTTTGCCACCATCGTTTTCCTCGGGCGCCCGGCTATCGTGGTGTTCCAGCAGCTCAATTCGGGCGTCTCGGCCTTCAGCCTGCTGGCGATTCCATTTTTCATTTTCGCCGGCGACCTGATGATGCGCGGTGGCATTGCGGCGCGTATCATCTCCTTTGCCGGCTCGCTAATCGGACATGTCCGCGGCGGGTTGGGCCAGGTCAACATCGCCGCCTCGACGCTGTTCGGCGGCATTTCCGGCTCGGCCGTGGCGGAAGCCGCTGCCGTGGGTGGCATCATGATCCCGCAGATGAAGGCTCGCGGCTATGGCGCCGACTATGCGGTGAACGTCACGTCGATGGCGGCGCTGATCGCGCTGCTGCTGCCGCCCAGCCACAACATGATCATCTATTCGCTGTCGGGTGGCGGCA
>JAQGKG010000265.1 GCA_028290245.1 Devosia sp.
CTGCTCAAGCTGCCAGACGGCACCGTCAAGGTGCTGGTCGAAGGCCTGAGCCGCGCTACCATCGATCGCTATCTGCAGACCGTCGACTACTTCGAAGCCGAAGCCTCCATCCTGCCTGAGCCGGTAGAGGATGCGACGGAGCTCGAAGCTTTGTCGCGTTCGGCTACCACCGAGTTCGAGAGCTATGTGAAGCTCAACAAGAAAATTTCGGCCGAGGTTGTCGCTGCCGTTGGGCAAATCGAGAACCACAGCAAGCTCGCAGACACCATTGCCAGCCACCTCGTGATCAAGATCAACGAGAAGGAAGACCTGTTATCGACCCGGTCAGTCGCAGAGCGCTTCCAGAAGATCCTTGGCCTGATGGAAGGCGAAATCGGCGTCTTGCAGGTGGAAAAGCGCATCCGCAGCCGCGTCAAGCGGCAGATGGAAAAGACCCAGCGCGAGTACTATCTCAACGAGCAGATGAAGGCGATCCAGAAGGAACTGGGCGACGGCGAAGAGGGCTCCAACGAGATCGCAGAGATCGAGGAGCGCATCGCCAAGACCAAGCTTTCCAAGGAAGCCAAGCTGAAGGCCGACGCTGAGCTGAAGAAGCTCAAGTCGATGAGCCCGATGTCGGCTGAAGCCACCGTTGTTCGCAATTATCTCGACACGCTGCTCGGCCTGCCATGGGGCAAGAAGAGCAAGGTCAAGCGTGATCTGGTCCTCGCCGAAAAGGTGCTGGACGAGGATCACTATGGCCTAGAGAAGGTCAAGGAACGCATCCTGGAATATTTGGCCGTGCAGGGCCGTGTCGGTAAGCTCAAGGGCCCGATTCTCTGCCTCGTCGGACCTCCGGGCGTTGGCAAGACTTCGCTCGGCAAGTCGATCGCCAAGGCTACCGGCCGCGAGTTCGTGCGCATGGCGCTCGGCGGCGTTCGGGACGAGGCTGAAATCCGCGGTCACCGTCGGACTTACATCGGCTCGATGCCCGGCAAAGTCATTCAGTCGCTAAAGAAGGTAGGCAAGTCCAATCCACTGTTCTTGCTCGATGAAATCGACAAGATGGGCCAGGACTTCCGTGGCGATCCGTCGTCGGCACTGCTTGAAGTGCTCGATCCGGAACAGAACCACACCTTCGCCGATCACTACCTCGAGGTCGATTATGACCTGAGCGACGTGATGTTCGTGACCACTTCGAACACCCTGAACATTCCCGGCCCGTTGATGGACCGCATGGAGATCATTCGCCTGTCGGGTTACACCGAGCAGGAGAAGCACGCGATCGCCAAGCAGCACCTGATCCCCGAGACGCTCAAGGAAAACGGCCTGGCCCACGGCGAATTCGTCCTGTCGGACGAGATGCTGACCGCATTGATCCAGCGCTACACCCGTGAAGCGGGCGTGCGTAACCTCAAGCGCGAGATCAGCAAGCTGATGCGCAAGGCCGTGGCCGAGATCATCCGGACCAAGGTCAAGACCATCACCATCGACGAGGAAATCCTGACCCGCTATCTGGGCGCGGATATCTACACGCATGGCGAAATCGAAGCGGAATCGCAGGTTGGCCTGGTGACAGGCCTCGCCTGGACTTCGGTGGGCGGCGAGCTGCTGACCATCGAAGGCGTGATGACGCCGGGCAAGGGCCGCATGACGGTCACCGGCAACATCAAGGAAGTGATGAAGGAATCGCTGACCGCGGCAACGGCTTATGTCCGCTCCCGCTCGATCGATTTCGGCATCAAGCCGCCGATGTTCGACACGCGTGATATCCACGTCCATCTGCCTGAAGGCGCCACCCCCAAGGATGGTCCATCCGCAGGTATCGGCCTCGCGACCGCCATCGTCTCGGTGATGACGGGCATCGCCGTGCGCAACGATGTCGCCATGACTGGCGAAATCACGCTGCGGGGCAGGGTGCTGCCCATCGGCGGCCTCAAGGAAAAGCTCCTTGCGGCACTGCGCGGTGGCATCAAGACCGTGCTGATCCCGGCCGAGAATGTTCGCGATCTCGCCGAGATCCCCGACATCGTCAAGGAAGGCATGAACATCATTCCGGTGAGCCGCATGGACCAGGTCATCGAACACGCGCTGGTGCGCAAGCCCGAGCCGATCGAGTGGAACTACGACGAAGTCACCCCGGCCGTCGCCGCTGCAGTCGATGTCGATGCAGCCGATGACGCCACGACCGGCCTGCCGCACTAAGCGGGTTGGACTGAATAATGAAGCCCGGCAGCGATGCCGGGCTCTTTGTTTAAGCGGGGGTGCCCACCAAGGACTCGACTTCGCCCCAACCCTCTCAACCATTCCCAATGATCACACGCGACAACAAATCAATCTCCAATTATGACATTGTCGCCGACACTCTGGGCAGCCATCGCTGACCGCGGCCATGAGATACGAACATGATCAAGAAATTTGCCGCTGTACTGTCCGTCCTCGCCGTTGCCGGCGTGGCGCTGCCCGCCTTTGCCGAGGACCAGGTTAGCGATGCCGTCGACCAGGCACTGTGGTGCGGAGCAGCTTATTCCGCCGTCACTCAGATCGACGGGATGAGCGCAGAAGCCATCGCATCGGCCGATGCTGGCGCTACGGCAGCCTTCAACGTCGCCCTGGTTGAAATGGAAGCAGACGGCATCGACGCGGCCGAGCACGACCGTCTCGTCGACTACTATGTCGAGATGGCCGTCGAAAACCTGACCAATCCAGATGCCGAGCTGCGCTACTCGGATGCAGAATGCGAAGCGATGATTGCGCAGTAATAAGGCGGCCTGTTAGGCCACTCTTCTCTGGGTACCCCCACCTAACCTCCCCCTGATAGGGGGAGGAATCTGGCTGGCGTTAATCGACGATGGCGCCCAAAACGCGATGAACTTCCTCCCCCTTATCAAGGGGGCTTCGAGCCGGCCGCAGGAAAAGCTACGCCAGTGGCGTGGTTTTGGGTGAGAAGGCCATGAGGGCTATGCCCGAATGGCAGGTGGGCGCGCCCCAACGGGGACCCGGACAAAGTCCGTCCCGACCTACCTTGCCAGCTTCTCCGCCAAGCTCGCCTGCATGCCGTCCACCATGTAGCGCAGCCCGTTTTCGAACACCTCTTCGGTGTTGATGGTCCCGACTTTGAACAGCGACTGCAGCGCTTCCGTGAGCAGGGGGAAGGGCGCGATGTCGGCCATAGGATCGATGGCGGCGTCTGCTTCTTCGGCCGTCCGCTCGCGCTCGCCTTGCTCCTCCAGCACATAACCCACCACATAGCGGGTCACCGAAATGGCGATGCCGAAAGCCTCGGGTGCCGAGAAACCGACATCGACGTAAAGTTGTAGCACCCTCTCGGTATCGGCAAACTCCGATGCCGAAGGCCTAGTGCCGGCCGTAAGGCGTGCGCCGTCGCGAACTGCCAAAAGTGTCGCCCTTATGCTGCGGGCATTGGCATAGGTGAACTCGACCCAGTCCTGCCCGGGCGAGGGCAGGCGGTCCGTATGAAACCGCGCCAGCATCTCGCTATTCACCGCATCGAGCAGCGCCGACTTGTTGGCAAAGTGCCAGTACAGCGCCGGCTGCTGCACGCCCAGCCGTTCCGCCAGCTTGCGCGTCGTCAGCTTGTCGATACCCACCTCGTTGAGCAGCAACAGCGCCTCATCCACGATCCGGTCGCGATCCATCGCCATGCAGGAACCCCCTATTGACTTATCGATGATAAGGGAGCTTATCGCCGATAAGTAAACTTATCACCGATAAAGTTCTATCCGGAGAGCACGCCATGAACAAGGCCCTCATCGTCATTCTTGCCACCGTCGCCCTCGATGCCATTGGGGCGGGCCTGATTTTTCCCATCCTGCCGGAGCTGCTGGCGGAGGTCACCGGGGGCGGCGACATCGGCTTTCTCTATGGCCTCATGCTGGCGGTCTACGCCGTCATGCAGTTCGTGTTCTCGCCGGTGCTCGGCGCCCTCAGCGATCGTTTCGGTCGGCGACCCGTGTTGCTTCTGTCACTCGCCGGCACGCTGGTCGATTATCTGGTGATGGCGCTAACGCCGCTGGGATGGGTGCTGGTCGTTGGCCGGGCGATGGCGGGCATAACCAGCGCCAATATGGCCATCGCCAGCGCCTACATCACCGACATTACCCCTCCGGATCAGCGTGCGCAGCGGTTTGGCCTGGTCGGTGCTGTCATGAGCATGGGCTTCATTATCGGTCCGGTCATCGGGGGCGTCATGGGCGCCTGGTGGCTGCGCTCGCCGTTCCTAATCGCCGCGGCATTCAACGGCATCAACCTGCTCGTCGCCCTGTTAGTACTGCCAGAAAGTCGCACTGCCAAACCCGGCAAGTTCGATCTCAAGGAACTGAACCCGCTCGCCCCGTTGCTCTGGCTGTGGAATTTCAAGCCCTTGCTGCCGCTGGTGCTGGTGGCCGTAGTCTTTGGCCTGGTTGCTGCAGTGCCGGGTACCATCTGGGTGCTGTATGGCGCCGAGCGGTTTGGCTGGGATTCCATACACATCGGGCTGTCGCTATCGGTGTTCGGCGTTAGCGGTGCCCTGTCACAGGCGTTTCTCGTCGGGCCGCTATCAAGGCGCTTTGGTGACTTGAGCACGCTGATGATGGGCGTCGCCTTTGACACCGTAGCCTACACACTAATGGGTTTCGCCGACCAAAGCTGGATGGGCTACGCCGTGGCACCACTGTTCGCGCTGGGCGGCGTGGCTATGCCAGCGCTGCAATCCCTGCTGACCAGCCGCGTCAGCGACGAACAGCAGGGCCAGTTGCAGGGGGTGCTCGCCAGCCTGATGAGCTTGGCAGGTATTGTCGGACCAGTGCTCACCACAGCATTGTTCTTCTCGACCAAGAACATTTGGATCGGCACGGTGTGGCTGGTCGGGGCAGGGCTGTATGTTCTGGCCTCGCCGCTGTTTGCCACGGTGAGGCGGCCCAAGGCCGTGGCTGCCTGAAATCCCCAAGGCGCTAATTCCGCCGATGGTGCTGGGAATTAGGCGCCTGCCCAAATCCGTTCCAGACGCAGCGAATAGTAGCCTTAGGCCCAGCAAACCTAGGAAAACCGGCTGAAAACTGCAATCCGGACTTGCGGGGTGTTTTTTTCCGGTCCATTAACGTTGCTGCACCGTCCGGCCTCGTAAAAACCCCGGAAATCCTTGCGTTTCTTCTAGAATCGACCAAGGGTTGCCGCGTTTTAAGGCTTCGCCAGCGAGGGCGGACAAATCCACTGTGAGGAAACGCTATGAACAAGAACGATCTGGTTGGCGTCGTTGCCGACAAGGCTACGATCACCAAGGCACAGGCCGCTGAAGCGGTTGACGCAGTGTTCGAGGCTATCACCGGCTCCCTGAAGGCTGGCGAAGAAGTTCGCCTCGTCGGGTTCGGCACTTTCGCCGTTTCCGCGCGCAAGGCTTCGACCGGCCGCAACCCGGCCACGGGCGCTGAGATCCAGATTGCTGCCTCCAATCAGGCCAAGTTCAAGCCCGGCAAGGGCCTGAAGGACGCGATCAACTAAGATCGCTTCCACTACGCTTCCGATTGGCCCCGTGCGCTTGCGCCGGGGCCTTTCATTTGCCGGTTGAAGATCACTTCAACGGACATTTGCCGGTTGACGTCAGCCGGCGAGGGCCCTAATCAGGGCCACCTTCCCAAAAGCCGTTTCGGCCCGGGGGCGATTAGCTCAGTTGGTAGAGCGCCTCGTTTACACCGAGGATGTCGGCGGTTCGAGTCCGTCATCGCCCACCATTCCTCATTCCGCGCTCTTGATGCTAGCAGTGTGCTAACGTTGGGCCCCCCGAATGCGGTGATCTGGGGAACACTCGGTTATTTTAACCTCCCGCATGCGAAAACGCTGGCTAGTGGCTGGCCCATAACGACTTTTCCACAGGCCAAGGCAACAATTTTCAAAATGTCATGTGGAAGTGGTTTGCTCGCTTGACTTGGCAACAGGGGCTGGGTAAACGAACCACACGTTGCGCGAACGAGTTGTTTGCTAGCGCTGCGGGAGTAGCTCAGTTGGTTAGAGCGCCGGCCTGTCACGCCGGAGGTCGCGGGTTCGAGTCCCGTCTCTCGCGCCATTATTCTCAATGACTTAGAGAAAATGGCGCGAGCGAGTTTCAACTCTCCCCTTTGCCGAGTTTCAACTTTTTGAACTCGTTTCGTTCCTCCCCAAGTTTTTTCCTGCCGATTCTCCGGGCGTCGTCCGCCGCGCGAACGGCTGCGATATTGACCGGCATGTACGTTGCCTGGAGCTTTTTGTTTTCGTCGATGCTGTTGCCCATCTTGGCAGAAATCGATTCTACCGATGCGCCGCCTGCATTGGCCTCAACAGCCCCAGAGCGACGAATATCCATCAGCCTACGCGTTTCATCCGGTCCGAAAACCCGGAGCCGAGCATCAGCAAAGTCTGACACCAGTGAGTCCTTCGTGTACGGAACGCTGTTCCGCGGGCGACCACCCTTAGCTGTTGGTGCGTAACCCTTGGTACGAAAGATTGGCGCATCGTCGTGCAGATCATAGGGCAGGGACTGGATATAGGCTTCAACGATGCGCTGGGTGCGCGGAGACGTGGTCCCAAGGGCGCTTTCACTTGTCTTGGTGCGATCGATAGCAAACGCCATGTCTTGACCGCTGGTAATTGCCTGTGCGGGTGTGAGGGTACGCGCATCCACGGGGGAAAACCCTGTGTCCCACGCCACGGCTATGATGCATGCAAGGCCACCGTAGCCATTGCGCCAAGCATCTTTGACCAAACGCACCACCTCGAACTGGCGCCAAGTCTGGGTGCGTCCGGCAATCGACTTTTTACGAATAGACAGGGACGGGTCTTGGCCGGCAACGCAAAGCTTCAAGGCGGCCAGAACCTTATAGAGCGCACGCCATGTCTTCATGGCCCGGCCAGCCTCCCCGTCGCCTTTGACGGCGCACAGATGGGCGTACCAGCGATCCAGTAGCTCGAACGTAATCTTGCTAGGATTGTCGCGGCCGAAAACCGGCTCGATAAACTTCCACCCGCGCTCCCAGTCTTCCTGGGTGCGGGGCGGCTTGCGCTTCCACTCATTGCTGCGCTTGAATCGCGCAAACCCATCGCCAACGCTGTTGGGTGGGTAGAATTGTCCCGTAATCGGTTCGTTACCCTTGCGGGCGTTTTGGTAGCGAGCCTCCCACTGGTAGGCCAGGGCCTTCGACTCGGGACCGTGCAAGCCTAGAGCAACAGGTTCAAAGCCCATGACCTTCATCGCCGGCGTGGGCATCCAGTAGGCATACTTGCCTTTGCGCAGCACATAGTGGGGAGGTCGATGGTCAACCAAGGCGGGCCAGCCTCTCTTCAAAGCCCTCGTGAGGGTCCGCTTCGCGGACGGCAGGAGCGGCCGAGAGGCCTGCTGAGCGGTCCAACCATATGTTGATGGCCTTGATGTCGTAAAACCCCGTCACCGGGCACGGCTTCGGCATTCCGATATCGAAAAGGGCAGGGCGCTTCATGGCGAACTCTGCCGGCGTGAGCCCCAACAGTCGTGCAGCTTTAGGTGCAGCGACCATGCGAGGATCTACGCGGAAGCGAATCTGGGAAGCCGTCGGCACGTTGTCGTTTTGCGCGTACATCTGCTTCCCCTAAAGTTAGAGACCCCGGCCGAAGCCGGGGCAATTGTCCGTCACATCGACAGTCCGGTCTCGACGCGATATTCCATGCAGGCAGCCATCATGTCGGCCTCGAGGCTTTTCACCTCATGCAAAATGGTGTCGACGAGACGGCTCAGGGCCCCCACATCCGAGTAGGACAATCCCTCGACACGTTCGAGCATCCGGGACGCCACGATTAGGTAGTCCCGCGCAGTTCCGATTTTGTCCTCGGAGTCGAAAAGGTAGTTTTCAGCTGCAGTTTTCATTTGATGGCCTCTGGTTCAGCTTGCGTCCGCATACTCAAGCATGCCAAACGTTACCGTAACAAATGGGGCAAAGTCAACCGTCATTTGTCATGATATCAAATGGGTGGATTGATGGCATCTCCAGGCGAGCTAATTGACGCGATTGCGAAGGCGACCGGGTCACCGAGGGCGCGGGTATTTTCTGCCCATCGATACCTCCGAGAGGCAGGTTTCATTACTAAGGGCGGGAGGGGAACCAGTGCCGCCAAGATGACCGCGAAGGATGCGGCCCACCTCTTGATTGCGACTGCTTCGGTCGTGGATATCAAAGACTCCCCGAAACTGATTGAGCGACCGGGGTCGCTGGTTTCACCCGATGGCGAATGGAAGCTTCAGTTTGGCAAATTGCCGACATTTACCGATCTGCCTCATGATCATTCGTTTGCCCAGGCCATAGAAGCGCTGATCAAGTCTGCTGCGGGCGGTGAGCTTCAAGCACTCGCTGATGAGCTTGAGGGCAGCCCAGGCAGTCTGGAGACGGACACGATGCCTAGTCTCAATGTGCTTGTCTCGGTCTTGGGGCCGATACCGAGCGGGGTCATCATGATCGAGCAGATTGAGGTCGACCAGAGCGGCGATGCGGTGCCGCACCCGGATCAATTTTGGGAACGGCACCGATATGACATCAGAAGGACTCACCCTGAATCGGGAAACCTTTCCTTCGTCGATGTGGCTAGGCCGGCAGAAATGGATGCGGATTTGAAAACGGTGATGACTTTTTCGCACCGGACGCTAGCAGCCATAGGCGCTGTTTTGTCATCGGACCATTGATCCGATGGTCCGGATAAGTGTTGCAGAACTCCGGAACATTGTCACAGATTGAGGAGGTAACGGGGGTGTTGAGGGGGTGCCTCCATCGGACCAATGATCCGATGGTGATTCAAGTAAGCGAATACGCTTATGCAAAGTGTTGTCCACAATAGCGTTGAGCTTATCCGCGCTTATGGTGATTTTCCCGTCATTCCGATCTTCACTATCGTCGTGACGACCACTAGTGGCGATGCATGACCACGAAGAAACCCCGCATCTCGATCCTTCCCAATTCGCTCCCACCCATCGGCTTGACCCGCGAAGCCGCCGCTGAGTTTATTGGTGTGTCACCATCCAAGTTCGACGAGATGGTCCGCGATGGGCGTATGCCAAAACCGAAGAAGATTGACGCTCGACGCGTCTGGTCTCGCACGGCCCTGGAGAAGGCATTTGCGCGGTTGCCAAGCGACGGCCCGGACGAAGATGAAGACGACGTGTGGTTCGCAACATGAACACGATGAACGCCCTCACGCTGACGCGCTCTGAGGCTGCTGCCCTTTGCCGCCTCTCCCCTTCCGGTTTCGATAGCTGGGTCCGCCGAGGGATTGTCCCGCCGCCAATACCGGGAACAAAGCGATGGAGCCGAGTGCAACTGGAGCGCGCCTTGGCCGGACAGTCGTGGGTGCCGCCGGAACCCACCGTGAAGACCCAACAAGAAAGAGGCGAGGAGGCCTATGCCGCATGGCGCGCGGATAGTGACGAGCGGGACAAGCACAGCCCGCTTCACAACTTGAACCAGCGGGAAGACAGAGCGCTTCGGACGCTGGTGAAATTTGAGATTTCTAATGGCCGGGATATCGCGGGTGCTGGACTTGCAACTTTTGACGCTCTTTGCAGCAAGGGACTGGCTCAGCGGGTAACGCAAGGCTGGAAGCCAACGGTGGAAGGTATCACTGAGATAGGGCGCACTGACACCTGGTTGAACTGGCATAAGCACTGACTGCACCGAGATCTAAGCCATGCCGACGGGTGCAAGCGAAGCGCTATCGGTAACTAAATCCGATACCAAATCCTTGACACTCATTTCGTTTGTTCCTATTTTGTTCTCATTAATCGCAGTGCAAGCTAATGAGGAGAACAAATATGCACTTTCAGCAAATCAGCTCCAGCGGAGCCACCGGGTACGGCATAACGATGGCTTGCAACGGGGTATTTTTGATGCCTGCCTACGACATAGAGCAAGACGGCGCGGCCGCAGACCTCTGGTACGTGGTTCATCACGGCAGCATGGAGACGTTGGCCGTGCTTACAACTACGACAGACCGCGCGCTCGAAATTGCGATCGAGATTGCAAACCATCACGAGTGGACCGAGATCGAGATGCCGCATTGGTCAGCCGATGACCTCGCCGCCCTCTTGCATAAGCACCCCGGGGAAATCGAGCCGCCCGAGGCCATGGCGCCGGACTGGGAAGAGTGTGTGCCCTACGGGCGAGCTGCCTGACGCACAGTTGGTAACCATGCCGGGCAGACCGCAGCAACTTATGCCAAGCCCCACCGTTACGACCGCAACTAACAGCGGCGAAGCCGCGCGATCTCCAAATATACTCACCCCGGCATGCGCCCCCGTGCTGGGGTATAATTTTGTCATGAGTGGCGGCAATCA
>JAQGKG010000268.1 GCA_028290245.1 Devosia sp.
ATCGCCGCTCTGATCGCCGTTGGTATCATCCTGGCAGCAACCACTCTCGGTGGCAGCCTGAGCAGCCTTTTTGGCCGGATTTCAGGCAAGCTTGATCTCGCCACAGGTACAGCCCCAGCGGCTTAAGCGGCGCCGACAGCATGAGCTATTTGAGGGGGCGTTCGCGCCCCCTTTCCTTTTTCAGATTGTTAATCGTGTTCGGGCCAATGTAGACCAGCGCCATTGTTCAGCGCCGACGCTTAGCGAGAGCCAGAATGTCCACCATCGCAATGCTGCTTTTTCCAATCGCCATGGCATTTGCCGCCTCGTCGGACCTGTTGACCATGCGCATTTCCAACAAGCTTGTGATGTTTCTGGTTGCAAGCTTCTGCGTCGTTGCTCTGGTGGTAAACTTGCCTTTGCAGCAATTTGGCATGCACGTCGCCTGTGCCCTTATAACCCTGGCGGTAGGCTTCACGCTGTTCGCGTTCCGTTGGATCGGCGGCGGCGATGCCAAGCTGGCTGCCGCGACGACTCTGTGGTTGGGCTTTGGGCTCAGCCTGCCCTATCTCGTCTATGCAAGCTTGCTGGGTGGTGTGCTGACGCTGGCAATTTTGGGTTTGCGAAATTTACCACTGATGCCGTTTCTGGCACGTTATCACTGGCTTGAGCGGCTGCATGATCGTAAGCAGGGTGTACCCTACGGCGTCGCTTTGGCCTTAGCCGGACTGCTGGTTTATACGAACTCGACAATTTTCGAGCGCTTGACTGCCTAAGTCGTCATGTTGGCAAATGAAGTCTAGACTTTTATAGTAATCGAGCAATTGGCCGTTGTTTTGCTGCCTCGATCCAAAACCCCTAAAATTTACATATTGTTAACCGCACTGGAAAAGCTCCGGTTAACCAAACTTTGACCCTTTGCGGTCACAGTTCAACTCGGTGGAACTGGGCGCCCCGTGCCCGCGTACAACCGGAGTAAGTCATGAAGCCGGCGCGTATCATGTTGCTGATTGTAGCGCTCGTCGCTGGCGGCCTTGCGGCTTTCCTCGTGACGCGTGGCGGCTCTGCGCCTGAACAGGTGACCTCGACCGAAATTATTCAGGAGGCCAAGGCCCAGGTTTTGGTGGCCCGGAAGCCGATTGGTGTTGGCGAGCGCTTGAGCGCAGAATCCGTGCAATGGCAGGATTGGCCTGAGGGCGCTCTACGTTCCGAATACGTCACCATGTCGGCCATGCCCGATGCCCCAGCCAGCCTTACCGGTGCCGTCGCACGTTTCGAGTTCTTTCCGGGCGAGCCCATTCGGGAGGCCAAGCTGGTCCGCTCCGATCAAGGCTATCTCTCCGCCGTCCTCGCCGAAGGCATGCGCGGCGTGTCTGTCGGCGTCACCGCTCTCTCCAGTGCTGGCGGGTTCGTCGTCCCCAACGACCATGTTGATGTTCTCTTGACCACCGCAACGGAGACCGGCAAGCAGTCGCAAGTTATCCTGTCCAACGTGCGCGTGTTGGCCATTGGTCAGCGCCTCGGTGAACTTGGCACAACCGGTGGTCAGGAAGACCCCAACACGCCAGCAACCACGCCCGTGACCTTCATCGAGCCGACGATTGCCACGCTAGAACTGACCCCCGGCCAGGCTGAAACGCTGGTCAATTCCGCAAGTGCTGGCGAGTTGAGCCTGACCCTTCGTTCAGTGGTCGATTTCGCCAAGACCACCGCAGACAGTCAGGGCTCTAACCAGACGGTCCGTTTGATCCGCTTCGGCAAGGAACAGTCGATTCAGGCCGGAAACGCCACAGCCGTCGCCGACCAGCAGTCTCCCGCCATGCCCGCGGCCACGACCCCCGCCTATTCCGCGCCCGTCATGCCATCGGTGGCGCCGCCGATCGACCCTGCCTCGGTGCCCTTGTAAGGCGGAGATGATTATGAACCTGTCCCAATGCGTGCCTCGTCGCCGCGCCGCAAATATCCTGGTCGCCCCAATTCTCGTCGCGGGGCTCCTGTTTAACACCGGCGTTTCTGTTGCCATCGCACAGGAAAGCCAGGTTTCCATCTCGGCTGCGGCCTATGGCGCCACGCGCCAGCTCGAGGTCGAGCTTAACAAGACCGTGCTAGTCGATCTGCCCGCTGGTGCTGCCGAGGTGGTCGTTTCACAGCCGTCCGTTGCCGCCGCGATCATGCGCACCCGCACGCGTGCACTGGTCCAAGGCATTACCGGCGGCGATACCAATATCATCTTTCTGGATGACAATGGCCGCACGATCCAAGTGCTGGACGTCAAGGTTATGGAAGAGCCTTCCCAGGTTGGCAATGCGCTGCAAATTGCTCTGGCGCGCATCATTCCCGGCTCAAACATTCGCGTTGAGTCTGTCACTCTGAGCGGCGACACCAATCGCGTCGTGCTGACCGGAAGCGTTTTGTCCGGCGAAGATCGTGACCGGGCCACAGCAGTGGCCGTGCAATACGCCGGTGATCCGTTGAACGTCGCAAACATTCTCGATGTCGCAGGTGCCCAGCAAGTTATGCTGCAGGTTACCGTTTCGGAAGTTAAGCGCGATGTGGCAAAGCAGTTCGGCATCAATCTCTCTGGTACGCTCAGCGTGGGTAACGTCAACCTCGGGCTCAACAACACCACGATGGGTTCTGGCTCCACCGGAAATGGCATGACGGGCAGCTTCCCTATTGGCAATTTGAAAATCGACGCGGCGATACGGGCATTGGAGACCCGCGGCGGGCTCCGCGTTCTGGCACAGCCGACGCTGACCGCAATTTCGGGTCAGTCAGCCACATTCAAGGCCGGTGGCGAATTCCCGATCCCATCTGTAAATGACCGGGGCGTCACAACCTTCAGTTACAAGGAATACGGGGTCACGCTCAACTTTACCCCTACGGTTAAGTCCAATGGCGTTATCGGGATCGTGGTCGATACGAGCGTTTCCGAGGTTACCCCAGGCACTTTCGCCCTGACCAACCGCGCCACGACGACTACTGTAGAGTTGCAAGCCGGCGCTACCTTGGCAATTGGTGGGCTTCTTGAGGAACGCACCAACCAGGCGATCAACCAACTGCCAGGGTTGGGCGATATTCCCATCCTGGGCGCCCTGTTCCGCTCGCGTGACTTCCGCTCACAGCAAACCGAACTGGTCATCCTCGTCACGCCCTATCTGGTAGCACCCAGCCCCGCCAATTCCATCCCGGTACCAACCGATAACTCGTCCGCCGCCACCGATGCCGAGGGCATTTTCCTGGGTCGCCTGGAAAACATCTACGGCGTCGGCCAGACCGGCGAAATGCGCGGCAGCTTCAGTGGTTCGGTCGGCTTCGTCCTCGACTGAGGTCGGACGTCAAGGAGAGTTTGTTCAATGAGTTTTCTGTCTTCAGACTCCCGCAAGGCCGAAGAGCCGGCAGCCGACATCGCCTCGGGTGCGCGGCTCATTCCGCGCATCACCATCCAGGCCTTTTGCGAGCATTCCCAGACAGCTCAACTGGTGGAAAGCGCCATCCATGATCGACGCATGTCCAAGGTTGCCTTGACCACCCATAATGGCGGCATCGACGGTGCGGTGGAGACCTACAAGTCCAACCCGACGCCTAATCTCATCATCGTCGAGACCAACCTGCCGCCGGAAGAAATTCCGGGCGCGCTGGTCCGCTTGGCCGAAGTCTGCGATGCCTCGACGCGGGTCGTCGTGCTCGGCCATGTTAACGATGTGCTGCTCTACCGCGAGCTGATCCGTTCGGGCATTTCAGAATACATCGTGCTGCCGGCGACAGCCCAGCAAATCGTCGGTGCAATCACCGAGCTTTTCGCGTCCGAGAATGCCGCCCCCATCGGGCGCACCGTGGGCTTCGTCTCCGCCAAGGGCGGTTCCGGTGGCTCCACCGTGGCCCATAATGTCGCCTGGGCCATCGCGACCGCACTGCGCCAGGATAGTCTTATAGTCGATATGGACCTGGCGTTTGGCACCGCCGGCATCAACTTCAACCAGTATCCTCCGCACGGCCTTGCCGATGCGCTCCAGGCCAGCGTCAAGGTCGACCAGACCATGTTGGACCGCTTGATGAGCAAGGCGGCCAATCACATCAACCTGCTGACCGCACCGGTCACGCTGGACCGCACCTATGATTTCGAAGAGCGCGAGTTCGAGCAAATCCTCGAACTCTGCCAAAACACCATGCCCATGGTAGTGCTCGATATCCCCCACGCCTGGAATGCTTGGGTGCGCCAGACGCTGGCTACCATCGATGAGGTGGTGATCGTCGCCGAACCGGACCTGGCCAACCTGCGCAATGCCAAAAACTTGGCCGATACCATCCGCGCGCTGCGTCCTGCCGAAAGCGCGCCGTGCCTCGTCCTCAACAAGGTGGCGATGCCGCGCCGCCCTGAAATCAACGCCGCTGAATTCGCCAGTTCCGTTGAGTGCATGCTGCTCGGACAGGTACCCTTCGACGCCGCTCTCTTTGGCACCGCCGCCAACAACGGCCAGATGATCGCCGAGGTCGCCGCCAACAACAAGATCAACGACGTCTATCGCGCCATAGGCATGCACGTCACCGGCCGGCAGGTGTCCCATTCGAGCGGCAAATCATCGAGCCTGATGAAGCTGCCATCCTTCCTGAAAAAACGGGCCTGACAGCGCTCGACGACCCGAGAAACAAGTAGATGGAGCCGGTGATTTGACCGCGTCAGATCATAATCGGCTCTAGAACAGTAGGTTAAAATGTTCGGCAAGCGCACAACCTTTGGCGGCA
>JAQGKG010000273.1 GCA_028290245.1 Devosia sp.
GAGTGTTGGGCACTATCTCAACAAACCCACGGGCCGAGTTCCTCCCCCTATTAGGGGGAGGCTAGGTGGGGGTACCCGCTAGAGACAAACCTCAAACAGGCTTTCGGTACTGGTAGATTCCCACGTCGATTGAGGCTTCCATAAACCCAGCTTCGCAGTAGCTAAGGTAATAGACCCACTTGCGTTTGAACTCTTCGTCGTAGCCGAGTGGGGCGATCATGGGCCAGCGTTCGAGGAAACGCTCGCGCCAGAGTTTGAGGGTCTTGGCGTAGCTCAAGCCGAACGTTTCAACGTTCTCGAGCACCAGATTGTACTTGTCGCCGAACTCTTTCATTACCGTCTTGGTCAACAGCATGCCGCCCGGGAAGATGTAGCGCTGGATGAAATCGGGACCGCTGCGATAGCCGTCGAAATCGGCTTCGTTGATGGTGATAGCCTGGATAGCGGCAGTGCCGCCGGGCTTGAGTCGATCGTGTACCGTCTGGAAATAGCTGGGCCAATTGTCCTCGCCGACGGCCTCGATCATTTCGATCGAGCCGATGTGGTCGAACTGGCCCTCGGTGTGGCGATAGTCCTCGAACACCAGTGTGGCGAATTCATCGAGGCCTTGGCGCGCCAGGCGGTCCTGGCCGTATTTTAGCTGCTCGGCCGAGAGGGTGATGCCGCGCAGGTTGGCCTTGTACTCGCGCGCTACAGTTTCGGCGAAGCCGCCCCAGCCACAGCCAATTTCCAGCACCGAAGAGCCCGGCGTGACGCCGGCCATGTCGGCAACGCGGCGATATTTTTCGCGCTGCGCCTCTTCTAGGCTCTGGTCGCCGGAAAGGAAGATCGCCGAGGAATAGGTCATCGAGGGGTCGAGCCACTGGCCATAAAAGTCGTTGCCGAGGTCATAGTGCTCGGCGATGTTCTTTTTCGAGCCTTCCAGCGTATTGCGGCGCGACAGGTGGTAATGCAGGTCACCGGCGGCCTTGCGGAAGAAGCCCGGATTGGCTTCTTCGAACATGCCGCGGTTTTGCAGGAAGAAGCGGAGCAGCGCGGTCAGGTCGTCGACCTCGATATCGCCTCGCATATAGGCGGAGGCAAAGCCAACGGTGCCACGCTGCATGGCCTCGGTGATGACTTTGAAATTGTTGAGGCGGAGCACCGAGTGCCCACCCGTCGCCGGATCGCCGACGGTGCGCGTACGCCCGTTGGGCAGGATGACGGTCACGGCCCCATACTTGGGATGGCCGACCAAGCGGTAGCCGATTTTCTCGACGGCCCAAGAGGCAAACTTTGTCCACGGCGTGACGCCGGTATTGCTGTTTTCAACGACGGTCTTGTTCATCAGCCGCTTGATCCAAAATTCTCTAGACTTGACGGTGGCGCTTTGGCTGCCGTCTCAATTTGAGCGTTGGCGGCACACCCTTGAGCCACAAAAGCAGCGCTTCCCAGTATATGCCCGCGACCACTTTAGCGGTCATAAAGGGATATGCAAGGAGCAGTTTCAATAGCGTAGCGTCGCTCAACGGACGTTGCTCACCTTCGAAATATGCAGTCAGCAGACCACCTTCTGCGTCCGACAACGTGATACCGAGGAAAACGGTTTCAGCCGGCGGGCGCACCGAAAAACGATAGCTTCCCTCAAGCGTATTGAAGGGCGACACATAGAGCGCCTTCTTGGCCTCATGGCGGATTTCGCCGTCAACAGGGGTGACGTCAGCCTTGTAAAAGTGGTGCTCGCCGAAAGTGTTACTAACCTCATAGGCCATGAACCGCACGACGCCTGCCGCGTCCTCGCAGTAATATACCGTAATGGGATTGAAGGCGAAGCCGAACAGTCGCGGATAGGCCAGCATGCGGATGCGAGCGACATCCGTGACGCCTGCGGCAGCCGCCTTGCGACGGATGAAGACCGCAATGCTGGTGCCGTCGCGCGGACCGAAGTCTTTGGTCACCAGCGAGACAAGATTGAGTCTATTCAAGGAGAATAGGCGGAGTTTCTCATCCAGCGAATCCAGTTGGTCGAGATCGACCAGCATGGAAAATACCCGGTAGCGCAGCGAGTGGCGCTTGGGCCGCGCGCGCTTGTGCACCACGTCGCCGACATAGATGGCGCCGAGTGCCGATGTGCCCTCGCCTACTCCGCGGCCCACAGGTGCTGGTCTCCTTCGGCCCAGTTATGGGCGATGCGGCCGCGTTCTTCGGCAACCTGCCACGGGCGCTGCAGCGGTCCGATACGCTCGGCAACTTCGAGGCCCGACTGCAGCCCGTCCTCGTGGAAACCGTAGCCCATCCAGGCGCCGGCGAACCAGGTGTTGTTGACGCCCTGGATTTGCCAAAGCTGTGGCTGGGCGGCGATTGCCTCGGCGTCAAACAGCGGGTGCTCGTAGTCGACATCGTAGATCACGGATTCAGGCGGTATTTCGCGATGCGGGTTGAGCGTCACGAAGAGGTTCTGCGTGGTGGGCAGCGGCTGCAGCTTGTTCATCCAATAGGTCAGGCTGAGGTCATCTTCGCCTTGGGTGCCGCGCAGGTAGTTCCACGCCGACCACAGGTGGCGACGCTTGGGCATGAAGCTGGCGTCGGAATGCAAAACTGCACGGTTTTGGGTGTAGCGGAAGGCGGAAAGCACCCGCTGCTCGGCTTCGGTGGGGTCAGCTATCAGCGCCAGCGCCTGATCGGCATGCGTGGCGAACACCACCTGATCGAAGTGACGGTGGCTGCCGTCCTCGAAATAGACCTCGGCGCCCTGTGCGTGGCGACGTACCGACGTGATGCCTGCATTGAGCACGATTTCCATCTTG
>JAQGKG010000279.1 GCA_028290245.1 Devosia sp.
GCAAGGACATGACCATCGGCAAGGGCAATATCCGTGGCCAGGTCTCCAACGGCATGCTCTGCTCCAATGCCGAGCTGGAGCTCAGCAACGACCACGACGGCATCATCGAGCTGCCTGCCGACGCGCCCATCGGTGTAAAATATGTGGATTTCGCCGAGATCAACGGCGTGGTCTTCGACATCTCGATCACCCCTAATCGCGGCGACGCCACCGGTGTTTATGGCGTGGCGCGCGATCTCGCCGCCTTCGGCCTCGGCACGCTGAAAACCACCGATATGTCGCCGATTCCATCCGCTGGCCCCAGCCCCATCGCGCCACTGCCGCACCAGTTCGCCGCCGATGAGCCCAAGGCGATCCGCAAGTTCGCCGGCCGCTACATCAAGGGCATCAAGAATGGCCCGTCTCCGGCTTGGCTGCAGCAGCGCCTGCGCGCCGTTGGCCTCCGCCCCATCAACACCATCGTCGACATCACCAACCTGGTGTCACTCGGCTGGGGCCGCCCGCTGCACGCCTATGATGCCGACAAGCTCGACGGCCAGCCCGTACTGCGCAACGCCCGCGACGAGAGCTTCGACGCGCTCGACAACAAGGTCTACACCCTCGACGAGACCATGACGGTGATCGCCGACGACAGCGGCCCGCTCTGCCTCGGTGGCGTCATGGGCGGCATCCGCTCCGGCGTCACTGAAGCGACGACCAACGTGTTCGTGGAATGCGCCAGCTGGGATCCCGACCTGATCGCCCGCACCGGCCGCAAGACCGGCATCGTCTCCGACGCCCGCTATCGCCTCGAGCGCAACGTCGATCCCGCATTGACCGAACCCGGCCTCGAACTCGCCACCCGCCTCGTCATGGAGCTGTGCGGCGGCGAGCCGATGCAGCCCGCCATTTCCGGCGAAGACGTCTTCCCCAATACCGTGATCGAGTTCCCGCTCAGCGAAGTGAAGCGCCTCACCGGCCTCACGGTCGAGCCAATGGTCGCCACCGCCATTCTCAGCCGCCTCGGCTTCGAACTCTCCGGCAAGCCGGACGCCTTCACCGTGAAAGTCCCGAGCTGGCGTCCCGACGTCACGCAAAAGGCCGACATCGTCGAAGAAGTCATGCGCATGGTCGGCGTCGACAATATCCCGGTCGAGCCACTGCCGCGGCTCAATCACGTCGCGCCGCGTATGCTCTCGACCATCCAGAACCGCCGCCGCATCGCCCGCCGGGCCCTCGCCGCGCGCGGTCTCGACGAGGCCGTCACCTGGTCCTTCATCAGCCATGACGTAGCCACCCGCTTCGGCGGCGGCAGCGAAAACCTGCAGCTCGCCAATGCCATCGCCTCCGACATGACCGACATGCGCCCCTCGCTGCTGCCGGGCCTTCTCGCAGCCGTCCGCCGCAATGCCAATCGCGGCACCTCCGATCTGGCCCTGTTCGAAGTCGGCCAGGTCTTCCTCAGCGACACGCCTGACGGCCAGCACACCTATGCGACCGGCATTCGCACCGGCACCGCCAAGCTCGACGGTTCGGGTCGCCACTGGTCCGGCAAGGCCGAAGCTGTCGGCGTCTTCGATGCCAAGGCCGACCTCGCCGCCGTGCTCGATGCGCTGGGCTATGACATCGACAAGGTGCAGATCTTCGCCGAACCCGCCCCGTGGAGCCATCCCGGTCGCGGTGGCCGTATCGCCCAGGGTCCAAAAACCCTCGCCTGGTTCGGTGAATTGCACCCCGCCTGGGCGGCAGAACTCGATATCCAGGGCCCGGTCTCGGCCTTCGAGCTCGACCTCGATGCGCTGCCCGAGCCGCGCAAGAAAGCCACTCGCACCAAGCCGGCACTCGACCTCTCGGCACTGATGCCGCTCAGCCGCGACTTCGCCTTCGTCGTCGACAAATCCATCACCGCCGCCGCCATCCTCAAGGCCGCCCGCGGCGCCGACAAGGCCCTGATCAAAAACGTCACTGTGTTCGACGTCTTCGAAGGCAGCCACGTCGGCGAAGGCAAGAAGTCCGTTGCTATCGAAGTCACTCTGCAGCCTGTCGACAAGACCCTGACTGACGAAGACATCGACAAGGTTTCTGCCAGCATCATCGCAGCAGTGACCAAGACATCCGGCGGCATGCTGCGGGCTTGAAGCCGGCCGCAGGCAAAACCGCTCCGGTGGAGCGGTTTTAGGCGCCAAGGCCATGAGGGCTATGCCCGAATGGCACGAAGCTGCCCACACTCGGACCCTTCTCCTTGGCCAGGGAGGGGACCACCGTCACTCCGTGCGTCACAAAGCCATTCCCAAACTCGATCCCTTCGGTCTAGTCTCCCGGCAAAATCTTGCTCGGGAGACTGCCGCCTCATGAACCTCACGAAATTTCTCGCCGCCGCCGCGGTGGTCACGACCCTCGCTTTGCCCGCAACTGCCCAAGACGCACTCCCAGACCTTGCCGGCCGTGAAATCGTCGCCGTCACCGAAAACGCCTATGTGCCGCTGAACTTCGCCGACCCCGCCACAGGCGAGGGCATCGGCTTTGAATACGACCTGTTCAACGAAGTCGCCAAGCGCCTCAACGCCACGGTAAAATGGGAGCTTTCCAGTTGGGACGTGATGATCCAGGCGGTGCGCGAGGGCCAGTTCGACGTCGGCATGGATGGCATCACCATCAATGACGAGCGCAAGGCGCAGATCGCCTTCTCCGACAGCTACCTGACCTCCGAACAGCTGATGCTGGTCCGCGCCGACGAGACCCGCTTCACCGACGCGGCCAGCTTCGCCCCCGATGCCAACCTGCTCATCGGCGCCCAGGCCGGCACCACCAATTTCTACGTCGCCGTCTACAACGTGCTCGACGGCGACGAAGCCAATCCGCGCATCAAGCTGTTCGACACCTTCGGCGCCTCGGTCCAGGCTCTGCAATCAGGCGACGTCGATACCGTCCTGATGGACCAGACCTCGGCCAATGGCTACATCGGCGCCAAGCCCGGCGCCTTCAAAGTCATCGGCAGCCCGCTAGGCTCCGAAGACTTCGGCTTCATCCTGCCGCCAACCTCAGACCTGATCGCCCCCATCAACGCCGCCCTGGCCCGGATCAAATCCGACGGCACCATGGAAACCCTGCAGCAAAAGTGGTTCTACGACTA